>JAUWYM010000009.1 GCA_030615845.1 Thermoplasmatota archaeon
ACCTGCTCTGCAGCGATATTTAACAGCAGAAAGAGACTGTGCGCCTAAGGGATTAGAAAGAGCCTCAATGACTTCTGCTTCGGTAATCTGTTCACATCTACAGACAATTCTACCCCATCGTTCGTCGCTTTTAATTAAATCTGTTTGCTCTTGTACAGACATTTCAGAGAATCTTCTTCTTTTTCCTTTTTTTGATTTGAAATTATTTTTTTTCTTTAACCAATCCAAGCGAGAAATCCCCAACTTTTAAGTTGTGGGATGAATCGCATGGAGATTAAACTTAAAACGCCTAAAGGCGTTTTCTTCCCCTCGAGGGGAAAGCCACGCAATTTTATTGCGTGGAAGGGGTGACATCTATATGTTTAGAAATCATTTTTGTAACTTCTTTTGCGATCGCTGGAGCTGCCGTGAGACCAGGAGATTCTATACCTACTACATTAATCAAACCAGATGTATTCTTGCTTTCTTCTATCCGATAATCAGCCCATCCACCAGACTCAGCAGAAGCAAGTTTACAGCGAATCCCAGAATAAGCACTTATTACTGCTTTTTCCGGTAAAGCAGGAATTAGTTCTTTCGTCTCCTTAAGTAACATGTTCATCATCTCCCTTGTTGTTCTCTTATCCTTGGGATCATCGATAAACTCTGCACTAGGTCCAAGAAGAATATTTCCCTCGAATGTTGGCGTAATATGAACACCGAGCACACCTAATTCTTTCACTGGTACTGGATAGATCATAGCGTTCACCAACGAACTGTAGTTTTTATCTAAAACTAGATACTCGCCTCTACATGGATACACCTGAAAATCTGGTTCTTCCACCATAGAAACTATCTCCCTGCAATTCAGGCCAGCCGCGTTTACAACAATTTGTGCTTGAAAGTCACCTTTGTTTGTTTGTATTTTAAAATTATCCCTTTGTTTCTTCAGTCCTGTGACTTGAGTTTCAAGTAAAAATTTGACATTATTTTCTGCAGCATTTTCTGCAAGAGCAATAGTGAATTCATAAGGTAGTATAATCCCTGCTGTTGGAACCCATAATGCTTTATAACATGAAATATTGGGTTCTTTTTCTTCAACTTCTGATCCATCTTTTATCTTTAGACCTAGGACTTTGTTTGCGTTGCCTATTTTTTGAAGACGTTCAAGTTCTTTTACATCCTGCTGGTTTTTTGTTACTACCCATTTTCCAACCCACTTTAGTTGAAATCCTAGCGTATCAGCAAGAGTTTGAAACATTGAATTGCCTTCAACGCAAAAACGAGCTTTTAAAGAACCTGTTGCAGAATTGATACCACTATGAACAACACCACTATTTGCTTTGCTTGCACCTGATGCTACATCACTGCTCATTTCAAAAACAACAACATCAATCTTATATTTTGACAACTCCCAGGCAATTGCAGAGCCTATCACGCCTCCTCCAACTATTGCAACCTGGAAGTTTTTCATCGAAGAGGAAATAAAAACTTGCCGTATAAATATTAGGTATACTATCGTTCTTCGCTAGATTTTTAAGCAGTCATTTTATAAGGAGGACTATGCAAGTCGACATACCATATGGAATAGAAAAAATCAAGATACACATCCATCATTCTTGTGAAATACTAGTTCCAAACAAAGTCACAATTAAAAATCAAAACAAAATCATTGGAGACGCGTTAAAAAACCCGATTGGAAAGGAATCTTTCGAGCAATTTGCAAAAAAAGCAGAAAAATTACTTGTTATTGTTAATGATGCGACACGACCGACTCCCACTTCAAAGATACTCGACTACCTTTATTCTGTTCTTTCAAATCATCCAAAGGTTATCTTTCTTGTAGCAACAGGGGTCCACAGAGCACCAACTGAAGAAGAATACAGGTTTATATTTGGAAAATCCTATGATGCTTTCAAAGAACAAATCTCTGCTCATGATGCTCGAAATGAAAAAGATATGACGTATCTAGGCACATCAAAGAATGGAACTGAAATGTACATAAATAAGATGGTTCCTGAAACGGGAAACGTTGTCGTTATCGGTAGTGTCGAACCGCATTACTTTGCAGGTTATACTGGTGGTCGGAAATCATTTCTTCCCGGTGTTGCCTCATATAGAACAATTGAAATGAACCATAAGCTGGCTTTAAGTGATGACGCACGATCTCTTGCTCTTGAAGGAAATCCTGTTCATGAAGATATGGTTGATGCGATGGATGTTTTAAAGGATATCAATGTTTTTTCAATACAGACCGTGCTTACAGGAGATCATAAAATCTATGCAGTAACTGCTGGAGATCTGCTTCAATCGTTTGATGCAGCTATTGTCTATGCAAATGAGGTGTTTTGCGTTCCGTTAAAAAAGAAGGGGAACATTGTACTCACTGTAGCACCGTACCCTATGGATATTGATTTATATCAATCTCAAAAAGCACTTGATAACGGAAAACTTGCATTGGAAGATGACGGCATTATTATTCTTGTCTCGAAATGTCGTGATGGTGTTGGCGAAGACGCCTTTTTAGATCTCTTAAGCAAAGCAGAAACACCTAAGGAAATTCTTGATATACTTGGTGATGAATACAAACTTGGATATCATAAAGCAGCAAAAATGGCACAGATTGGAATTCGTTCTCAGATGTGGGCAGTGACAGATCTTGATGATGAAATCATTAAAAAAGCCTTGATGAAACCCTATTCTTCTATTCAATCAGCTCTTGATGATGCCGTAGAAACAATCAAGACGGACGGTAGACAACCAAGAATTATTGTGATGCCTTCAGGGAGTCTTACTATCCCCTCTATTGAAAAATAATGATTTTATAATGCAAAGGCATCTTGTAACTTCCAGTAACTATTAAAATGAGAAAATGCATTCATCAAAATCCAGTATTTTTTTGTAAAATGGAGGCATACAGATGGATCTTCAGATAGAAACAAAAGATGATGTGTTAGATATTGCACAAGAGAAAAATGTAGTATTTATTCGACTACAGTTTGTTGACATTCTTGGTACACCAAAAAATATAGTTATTCCCACAAACAGATTAGAAGAGGCTTTTGATGACGGGATACCTTTTGATGCATCATCAATTGCAGGATATGCAACCATCGAAGAATCAGATAAAATCGCAAGACCAGACCCAAAAAGTTTTGTCGTCCTTCCTGAAAGTATCGAAAAAAGAATAACTGCAAAGCTCAACTGTGATATTTATGAGCCAAGCGGGAAACGATTTCTTGGAGATACAAAATTTATTTTAGAGAAAATCGTAAACAAAGCAAAAGAATTAGGTTACATCTACAATACTGGACCAGAATGTGAATTCTTCTTATTCAAAAAAAAGGGCGAGGATTCATCATTGATCCCCAATGATTATGCTGGATATTTTGACCTATCACATCGAGATCTTGCTGAAGGAGTGAGAGCAGATATCTCCCTTGCCTTGGAGGAAGTAGGAATACATATGTATACTACTCATCATGAGGCGGCAGCAGGACAACATGAGATTAATTTTTATTATGCAGATGCGATTACAACTGCAGATAGAGTTATTTCATTAAAATATGTCACAAAAGTAATTGCCACAAAACATGAGTTGCATGCATCATTTATGCCTAAGCCTTTGTACGGTGTTGCTGGTTCTGGGATGCATACCCATCAGTCACTTTTTACAAAAAAAGGTGAGAATGCTTTTTATGATCCAGACGATAAAAATCAATTAAGTAGTGTCGCCCACTTTTTTATTGCAGGATTACTCAAATACGTAAAAGAGATAAGTGCAATACTTACTCCCACAGTGAATTCATACAAAAGGCTTGTACCAGGATATGAGGCACCCACCTATATCTCATGGGCAAATCGAAACAGAAGCGCTCTTATCCGTATTCCTTCAAAAAGAGGAAAAGGCACTCGTTGTGAACTACGAAACCCCGACCTCTCAGGGAATCCCTATCTGCAGTTTGCCGTTATGCTTGCTGCAGGACTCAAAGGAATTGAAGAGAAACTGGAACCACCCGTACCTGTTGAAAAAAATATCTACTCTCTCTCAGAACAGGAGCGAGAAAAACACGATATTAAACATCTACCAGAAAGTCTTGGACATGCACTCTCTTTTATGGAAGAAAGCACGTTATTACGAGAAACACTTGACGAGCATATCTTCAACAACTTTTTACATGTGAAACATAAGGAATGGGAGGGCTATCGAAAGCAGGTTACAAAATGGGAGATCGATAACTATCTGCCAATCCTATGAATTTAAGTATTCTGTTGTACTAGTTTACTTGTTTGCCTTTTCATAGTTAAATAAATCTTATAAATTGGTTATGCTATTCAGCTGTGAGGAATACGAGTATGACATTTGAAATGCAGGTAGTAAGTAATACTCCATTAATAGGTGATGAAGATTTAGATAGTGCCGCTAAAAAGTTTTTTGAACAAATCGGTTATCTCTCAAAAGGATCAGACCCTGCGATACCGTATAAGATTTTTGCAGATTTTTTCTTAAAGCACCCTACAAAAGCATGGATTGTCGATGAGATTGCAGCCGAACTTAAGACGTCAAGACCTACGGTGTATCGACATCTTAATAAGTTAAAAGGTTTTGATATCCTTGAAGAAGTTCAGATTTTTGATGACATAACAAAGCAAAATAAGAAAGCCTATCGTATGAGATATGGCAGCTTTCAAAAAGCCTGGAATTTTGTTGAGGCTCACATTAAAGTAGCAGTAGAAAATTACGGTAAAACCGTCGAACATCTGCAGAAACTATTGGAAAAAGAAAGGAAGGGCGTACATGAGTAAAAAAGAAGAATTGAAACTAACAGAAGGATCTCGATATAAAGTAATTTCTATTGGTGGAAGAGATCTCGCTCTTGAAACCGAAGGCATTTTTAAAGGATTTGCTTCTATTGGTATCGATGAAGGTGGACTTCAAATTGAACTTGGAGAATGTCATGGAGAGATGCAGGGAAAAATACGCATTGTTCCCTTACATGCAATACTTGCCATTGATATCTTAGATGCTAAAACGGATGATAAAAAAGAAGATTCAAAAGATACTAATCATTACTATGGATAAAAGATAGGGGATATGAAGAGAGCATCTGGTGGATACCAAATACCTCCGATGCTCTCTAATCAGTGCAAAAGGTAGATACCAAATATCTCCTTTCCACCACATATCATGTTACTCTTTGTCATTGATAGTATTTAAATGTACGGTGGAAAAAAGTCAAAATGAAAAATAGACTGATATGCAAAATATTTATAAGCTACATATAAGTTTTAATTTTGTAACATATTCAAAGACAATCTAAAGATTTGATGGGGAGAAAATTATGACAGATGAAGAAAAAGAGGGAAGAGCAGACACCAACATAGTCTATGTTGGAAACAAACCTCCGATGAATTATGTAACCGCAGTCATGGCACTTCTTAACTCTGATGAGTTTGATGAGGTGACGTTAAAGGCTAGAGGCAATGCAATAAGCAGAGCAGTAGATGCTGCAGAAATAACAAGAAATCGTTTTGTAACAAATGCTGAGATAAAAAGTATAAAGATTGGAACGGAATCTCTTGATAGAGAGGATGGGAGAACATCAAACGTTTCTTCAATTGAAATATGTCTTACAGTGAAAAAAAGTAACAAATAGAAGAAACAGGTCTCTTCTATCAACTGCAGAGGACAGGTCATCTACTCTCTTTTTTGTCGTTAGTTTCTACAATATTTTTTCTCTTGGAAAAATACTAAATATACGACAGTAATGCATGCAGAGAAATGGAACCAGTTTTTAATTTATTAGATGAAAAAGTTAAAGGTATTCTCCTTTCAAAAAACATAGAGGAACCTACAGAACCTCAGAGCAAAGCGATTCCTCTAATATTACAAGAAAAACATGTTCTCCTTATAGCTCCGACAGGGCTTGGAAAAACAGAATCCGCATTATTACCAATTTTTCATAATTTTTTAAGATATCAATCAACCGATGAATATAACAGGAGAGAGAAAGGAATATCAATTCTTTATATTACTCCACTGCGAGCGTTAAATAGAGATATGCTTCGAAGAACGTTTCATTGGGGAAAAAAGCTTGGTATTGCTGTAGCGGTCCGGCATGGTGATACCACCCAGAGTGAACGTGCAAGACAATCAAGGACCCCTCCAGATATGTTGATTACAACACCTGAAACATTGCAGATTTTATTTACTGGAAAACGACTAAGAAAACATTTGAGAACAGTTCGATGGGTTGTCGTCGATGAGGTTCATGAACTCGCCTGCGACGAGCGAGGTGCACAGCTTGCCGTTGGATTAGAACGACTCAATGAACTTACAAAGCAGGTAGGACATGATTTCCAACGAATCGGTCTTTCTGCAACTGTTGGTCTTCCCGATGAAGTTGCACGCTATCTAGGAGGCAGAGAAAACAATTCAGTTCGCGCTGTCACCATCCTGGAAGTAGATGTCACAAAACATATCGATATCAGTGTTGAGCAACCATCAATTAAAAAAACCGATTACTCGTTTGCAAACCGCTATTCAATTGAACCTATTTCCTTTGCACTTCTTCGACGATGTAAAGAAATTATTGACGATCATATCTCCACGCTTCTTTTTATAAACACACGAGATGGAGCAGAAATCCTGACTTCCCGTTTTCATCAGTGGCAAAATGATATGCCAATTGGCATTCATCATGGCTCTCTCTCGAAAAATGCAAGGGTCGAATCTGAAAATGATTTCAAAAGCGGGAAACTGAAATCTTTAATATGTACGTCTTCTTTAGAGCTTGGAATAGATGTTGGAAATACCGATTTTGTGATACAATACAATTCACCTCGTGAGGTCACACGGATTGTACAAAGAGTCGGCCGCTCAGGACATAAAGTTGGGAAAACATCAAAAGGGCTTCTCCTCGCGACAAATCCTGAAGATCTCGCTGAAAGTTTAGTGATTGCTCGAAAAGCTCTTGCAGGTGAACTTGAGATTCTTTCAGTTCGACAGAACCCCCTGTCTGTTCTTACCAATCAAATAATTTCTCTTGCTCTTGAATATGGAAAAATAAATGCAAAAAAAACATATAAAATCATCAAAAGATCCTATCCATTTTACAACCTGTCATGGAAAACGTTTGAGAAAATTTTGAAGCAGCTAAAAGATCAACGCACTGTTTGGTTTGAAGAGGAAAACAAGGAGGTATTTCTTGTTAAACGGAGAAATTCACGGCATTATTTTCTTGATAATATTTCTATGATTCCCGATGAGAAAACATATCGAGTCGTTGATATAAGCACGAGAAAAACAATTGGGACACTTGATGAAAGTTTTGTTTTAAGTAGTGTTTTTGAAGGAGAAAAGTTTATTCTGCAAGGGAGGCCATGGGTTATTGTGAAAAGAGAAGATGATGAAATTTTGGTTTCCTCTGTAAAAGATGTGGGAACTGTTCCTTCATGGATTGGAGAGGACATTCCTGTCCCGTTTGAAGTTGCACTTGAGGTTGGACGACTTCGGAGACTTGCCTCAGAAGATAAACCGATAAAAAATTATCCTTGTGATAAAAAAACATTGGAGAGATTTCTTCAATACATATCAAATCAAAAAAAATTAGGGTTTGTTGTTCCTGATGATAAAACAATAACACTTGAGTTTGATGATAAAAACGTTGTTATTAACGCATGTTTTGGAACAAAAGTAAATGAAACTCTGGGAAGACTAATTTCAGCGATGCTTGCACAATCCATTGGGGAAAGTGTAGGGATTAATAGTGATTCGTATCGGATAAATCTTGAACTACCTGGACGGATTCCTATTGGAAGAATTGCTGATATCCTTATGAAGACGATGCCTGAAACTCTTGAATATTTGATTGAAACCATTTTAAGAAATTCTACATATATCCGATGGCAGCTTGTTCATGTCGCACGAAAATTTGGTGCCCTACGTAAGGATTTTGACTATAAAAATGTGGGAATGAAACGGCTTTTCGGGCTTTTTGAACAATCACTGATATTTGAAGAAGCTCTTGACAAGCTCGTCTGGGAGCGTATGGATATAAAAAATACAAAGGCAGTACTTGAAAAAATACAGACTGGTGAAATACAGCTACAGATACAAGGACTTTCACCAATTGCAACCACTGGATTTGAAACAATCAGAGGACTTATGGTTCCTCAACGAGCAGACCGAACAATTCTTATGGCACTGAAAAAACGTTTAGAAGACACGAACATCACTCTGATATGTACTAATTGCAATCATTCTTGGAATACATCTGTTAGCAGATCTGATCTGCAACCGAAATGTTCAAAATGTGGTGCAATAAAAATTACAGTGTTGAGACGGTACAATAAGGAGATGGCGAAACTCCTTAGCAAAAAAGAAAGAACAAAGGAGGAAAACCGAGAGGTAAAACGACTTCATAAAAATGCAAGTCTTGTCTTAAGTTATAGGAGATATGCTTTACTTGCTCTTATGGCTCGAGGCATAGGGCCTGATACCGCTGCTCGTATTCTAAGAAGATACAATCGACGAGAGCTCGAAAAATCTGAAGAAATTGAGATAAAATTTTTACGTGATATTCTTAAAGCTGAACTTACCTATGCAAGGACACGTGGGTTTTGGGATAATTGATATTCTTCACAAAGATTTTTTACCTATAGATAGTATATGCTGCCCAAATGTCGTTTTACAGGGAAATTACAGATCTAATCTGTTCTAAAAAAATCCAGACAAAAGAAGAACTTCATAAAGCAAAAATTAAACTCTGCAAAAAATACAACATCGTCACCATTCCCCGAGATAGTGAAATACTAGCTCATTTACCAACTGATTTTACCGATTATAAGGCTGTTTCTTCTTTGCTGCGGAAAAAACCAATGAGAACGATATCAGGCGTTGCCATTGTTGCTGTTATGACATCTCCAGAGGAATGCCCTCATGGACGATGCATTCCATGTCCTGGCGGTCCAAAAAACAATACGCCACAAAGTTATACTGGATATGAACCTGCAGCTATGAGAGGATCAATACATAATTTCGACCCGTATCTTCAAACAAAAAATAGACTGGAACAATTAGAAGCAATAGGGCATTCTACAGATAAAGTTGATTTTATTGTTATGGGAGGGACATTTACTTCGAGACTTTTAGAATATCAGCAGTGGTTTATAAAACGATGCTATGATGCTTTAAATAGGGAGGAATCCCAAAACTTGGGACATGCAAAAAAGAAAAATGAAACTGCCCCATCTCGTTGTATTGGCCTTACTGTTGAAACAAGACCTGATTGGTTTTGTTTACAGCATGTTGATAATGTTCTTTATTTGGGTGCAACCCGGGTAGAACTGGGAGTGCAGAGCGT
Organism: Thermoplasmatota archaeon; assembly: GCA_030615845.1. GTDB lineage: Archaea > Thermoplasmatota > E2 > DHVEG-1 > DHVEG-1 > JAUWYM01. The sequence goes on from JAUWYM010000009.1 coordinate 9,345, forward strand.
TTATGATGATGTTTTATACAATATGAATCGAGGTCATACTGTTTCTGATACTATCAATGCCACCCGAATTGCAAAAGATGCCGGCCTTAAGGTTTGTTATCATATTATGCCTGGACTTCCTGGTTCTGATGAAAAAAAAGATCTCAAGTCTTTTCGTACGATCTTTGAAGATAATCGATTTAAGCCAGATATGATTAAAATCTATCCTACTCTCGTCATAAAAGGGACGCAATTGTATGATATGTGGAAATCAGAGGGATATAATCCGCTGACCACTGAAAAGGCTTCAAAACTCATCGCCAGGATGAAGGAATATGTCCCCAAGTGGGTACGCATCCAAAGGATACAGCGAGATGTTCCTGCGCCTATGATTAGTTCAGGTGTTAAAAAAAGTAATCTCAGACAGTTCATTACGCAGGAGATGCGAGATCATGGAAAAACGTGTCGATGTATCAGATGCAGAGAGATTGGACATAAATCATTGAAAAAAAAGATTAACTTTAACGATCTCACAGTTAAATCTATTTCATATCGATATGAGGCAAGTAATGGCTGCGAGATCTTTCTTTCACTAGAAGATAACACACTGGACATTCTCATTGGATATTTACGGCTGCGGGAGGTAATTGTTCCGCACCGATATGAGCTTCAAAAAGAACCATGCATGATAATTCGTGAGTTAAAGGTACTTGGAAGAGAACTTTCCATTGGGGAGAGAACAAGTGAGGCCTTACAACATAGGGGATATGGAAAGGAATTGATTAGTGAGGCGGAACGTATTTGTTTTGAAGAGTTTGACAAAAAAAGATTATTTGTCCTTAGCGGTGTTGGTGTTAAACAGTATTACCGCGTCTTAGGTTTTATAGATGATGGGATTTATTTGAGTAAATCTTTGGAATGCTAAGGTTAGTTGTTTTCTCGGAGGAAGTAATTTCGGGAATAGAGAAAACCTGATTTTTTAAAAAAATATTTAAATGACCTTTTGATTTGCACCTTCTACCTGATCGGTTTTGGGGGAGAGACATGACCGAATTTGTTTGGCATTGGACCAAGGGAAATAAAAAGATGTATACAAGGAGAACTGACGTTGCTGAGAGGGCAATGAAAGAAGGCTTTTTAGTGATGGGAATAAAAGAGAGACCCCATATTTTTAGAAACTAAGCAGTTCTTTTTCAACAAATTCTTCTTTTTTTTCTTTGTTACTGCTACATCCCGAAATAGATAATTGGGAGATAATCATTCTTTTTTAGCAAGATGGGATGCGCTAAAAAAAGAATGAATCCAAAGATTGTGAACCATATAAACCGTAACTTCAATGGATTCTTTATCAAAGCAGTGATAA
>JAUWYM010000129.1 GCA_030615845.1 Thermoplasmatota archaeon
GGCAATTAGGGATGCATACACCACAGCCATTGCATTTTTCTTCATCGATTTTTATAATTTTTCTTTTAACCATGACAATCATCTTTAAAAAATGTCAAAAAGAGAAAGAATCCCTCAAGATTTTAGGATTTCCACAACCCATGGACATTACAGTATTCTCTTGCCTCTACTTTGTCGGATTGTATTTCAAACTCAGCCTGTGGCCTGTCTCCAGGTTTTAAAAATTTTCTATACGTGTTTCCCTCAACAAGTATCTGAATCCATTCTATGTAGTGCTTTTCCTCCATCGGATGATCTTGATTTTGTCCAACTTTTACAATGACTCCTTTTTCTGTCTTTTCTATATATGGAACATGTTTTTCGGTTGCCACATCCTCAGTTTTTTCCTCCTGAAGCTTCATCGGCTGTCTACAACAGACAAGTTCACCAACACCAGCATGTATTACTTCCACAATATTTCCACAAATTTCACATTTATATATCTCTCTTAATTTTGTCATATCTATTCTACCTCCAAAATTTTACTTCTTTTTTTATTCTTATAATCTTTTATCGCATCATGTAAAGCATCAGCTGCTAGATTAGAACAATGCATCTTCTGAGGCGGCAGTCCATCGAGTTCATCAGCAACATCATTACGTGTTATTTTCATTGCTTCATCAACATGCATTCCTTTAGTCAATTCAGTAACCATGCTGCTTGTGGCAATAGCAGAGCCGCAACCAAATGTTCTAAATTTTATATCGGTAATAATGTCATCTTTTACTTTGATAAATATCTCCATGACATCGCCACAGATAGGATTTCCAACCTTACCATATCCATCAGGGTTTTCTATGACGCCTACATTTCTTGGGTTCATGAAATGTTCCATGACTTTTTTGCTATATCCTACTCCTGCCATTATTAATCACCTCCTTTTTGATATAATGGTGAAAGTTTTCTCAACCGTTGAACGGTCTCCGTTACCGCTTTTGTAATTAGTGGTATTTCTTCAAGAGTGTTTGAACGTCCAAGGGTAATTACCATTGATCCATGGGCTTCTTCATGTTTTAAACCTATTGCAAGAAGAACATGTGATGGCTCTAACGTCTTTGAAGAACAAGCAGATCCCGTTGCTATCTGTATATTATACATATCCATATTAAGAAGTATACTTTCACCTTCAATATGGCTGAATCGAAAACTTGCATGATGAGGAAGTCTCTTTGTCGGATGACCCGTGAGATATGTTTCATCTATTTGTAGTATCTCATCAATAAGTTTATTCCGTATTTTTTTCAATCTATTGCTTTCTTGAGTCATTTCGTTTTGTATGATTCCTGCAGCTTCCCCCATACCAGCAATTGCAAAGATGTTTTCTGTTCCTGAACGTAGTCCTCGTTCTTGCCCTCCACCGAGAAGAACCGGCTGAAGTTTCACACCAGGTTTTATATATAATGCACCGGCACCTTGTGGTCCATACAAATCGTTTGAGGAAAACGTCAACAAATCGATACCATCATTCTGTACATCTACTGGTATACGCCCTGCTGCAGCAGTCGCATCAACATGTAGATATATACCCTTATCATGCACAATCTCACTAATTTTTTTGATAGGCTCTATAGTCCCGATTTCGTTATTTGCATACATGATTGATGTGACAACTGTATTCTTCGTCATCAGACTATCAAGTTTTCCAGGATCAACAATTCCTGTTGAATCAACTGGAATAACGTTGAAGATGAAACCGTTTTTCTGAAGATTTTTCATAGAGTTAAGAACTGAGATATGTTCTATGGCACTTGCGGTAACGGTTTTTCCCCGTGCAATGTTTCTGAGTGCAGTTCCTCTTATTGCAAGATTGTTTGCTTCTGTAGCACTACCTGTAAAAATGATGCTTTTTTCGTTTTCAGCATTAATGAATTTTGTAATTTTCTTTCTAGCATCTTCTACAGCTTGTTTTGCACCAAGACCTACCGAATGAAGCGATGAAGGATTACCCATCTTTTTTGTAAGATATGGCTTTGCAAACTCAAGTACCCGCGGATCAACCGGCATCGAAGATGCATGATCAAGATAAATTCTTTTCATATTCTCCTCGTTAAAACCACATGGTTGCACCGGATTCTAATGCAAGATCGTTAAGGGTTGCTGCACCAACAATTTTAACTCCTGGTATAAGTTTAACTTTTTCAAGTCCCAACATTTGTTTCGAGGCTTCGCATACCAAGATCTCTATTCCCATTTCAAGTGTTTTATTGATCATTTCTAAAACGCTGGGGAAACTTCCAAGTTTTATCTTCTCAGCAGCACCAGGTATCAATATTTTTAGACCAGATCCTAAATAATACACTCTTGGTGTAATGTCCATCATTTTTGCGGTTTGCGCTAAAACTAAAGGTGAATATTGTTTCTCCGGATCATCGGTTGTCAGTACATAGAGAATTGAATTTTCATCTTTCAAACTTTTTCACCTCCCTTTTTATTTTTTCATTCTTTTAATAAAAAAAGTCATAATGGCTCCTGTTTTTTCAAACTTTAAAATCTCATGACCTACATGTTTTGCCCATCGTTTGATGTCTTCCTCTGCTGCTGGATCATCAGCCTCTACTTTTAGTACTTGTCCAACATCGATTTTTTCAATTTCTTCTTTTGTCATCGCAATTGGCATCGGACAATAGAATCCAACGCAGTCTAGTTCTGCATCGGGAACAATATCAGAGTTCAGTTTATGCACCTCTTATCCGCCTAAATAATCAAGTTCATACCAATAACCAGTTGAACTAAGATGATTAAACTCTTGCTCTAGGAGGAAATAGTGGTTTTTTTCTTGTTCAATGATTTCATTGATGATTTTTTTTGCTTCATCATCAATAGTGCATCCAAGTATCTCTGAATAATAATCAATTGCCTCCTTTTCACTATCCATTGCCATACGGAGCGCATCTAACTCATTTGTGTTAGGACTTGCTCCTTCCACCGTTTTTAGGTCTTTTGGGAATATTGACAAATTCGTGTATTTCTGGCTGGAATTTACTAGCTCATCCCATTCAGAGCTTCCTATTTTATCATCAAATAGTTTCTGAAAGACTTCAAGATGTAGTTCTTCGTCCTTTGCTAGGCTTTCAAATATGTCTTTCCCCATCTGACTTGTTGTTTGAGCCGCTGCTTTTTTGTAAAATGAATATCCATCTTTTTCCATCTGAATAGCTGTTTTGATTGCGTCTTTTACATTTATTTTATCCATTATTTTACCCCTCATTAATTAATAGCTTTCAACCCAGATTTCATAGTAGCTCTGTGGATGCTGACAAGCTGGACATACATCAGGCGCTTCTGGGCCCTCATATACATATCCACAGTTTCGGCATTTCCACTTTACTACTTTGTCTTTTTTGAATACCTGCTTTTTCTTGACATTTTCCAAGAGCTTCCGATATCTTCTCTCATGATATGATTCAACCTCAGCAATTTCCTTAAAACTATGTGCTACCATTGGAAATCCTTCTTCTTCTGCGGTTTTTGCAAAATCAGGATATAAGGTTCCCCATTCCATTTTTTCGCCCTCAGCTGCTGCCAGTAGATTCTCTGCAGTATTTCCAATTACTCCTGCAGGATATGATGCCTTAATTTCAACATTGCCGCCCTGCAGATGTTTGAAGAATATCTCGGCATGCTCTTTTTCGTTATCAGCAGTTTCTGAAAATATTGCTGATATCTGCTCATAGCCTTCTTTCTTTGCCTTGGATGCAAAATATGTATATCGCATCCTTGCCTGTGATTCCCCCGCAAATGCTGCAAGGAGATTTTTTTCGGTTTTTGTTCCTTTTAAACTTTTCATATCATTTCCTCCAATTTAATCATATTATGGTCCTACATGTACCATGGGCC
>JAUWYM010000190.1 GCA_030615845.1 Thermoplasmatota archaeon
ACGTGTCTATCCAGGAGAAGGTAGAGTTGATATAAAACTTAAAAAAGAACTTAACCAGTTTCTTAGTCAATGGCTTACGAATCTCAAAACTCAGGGATTTAAAAAGGAGGATTGAGATGACAAAATATTTTTTCACGATGAATACTAAACCCCCTCTGTTGTTATGAGGGGGATAATGGCTTAAAACCCGTTGAATGTGCACGTTTCTCCTAGTTCACATGGAGAAATAGGGTTATAAGGATATGTTTTATCGGGGGTGTCGGGATTCGAACCCGAGAGTACACGCGTAAGGTATACATTAGGGTTATCGGCCCCACGCTGTTGGCCAGACTGAGCCACACCCCCATTTTCACATAAAATATAAATACAAGAACGTGATATATATTTAATTGTACACGTGTAAGTGAATGTACAATGGCAAGGGGGGTTATCGGCCTTCCTTGTTCCTTGCCACTTGTTTAACTAATATCCATTAACACGATTTGGGGTTAGAATCGTAATAATATTCTATTATCGGTAACAATCGTCAAACAATCTATTTAAGTTAAGAAGCCGAAATACTAATCATAATGAGACTAATATATTGTAACACAGGTCACATAATTTCAATAAATTTCTTTAAATACTTATACAAAACACTAAATGTATATTTTGATGTATATTCCCATATTTTTTATTGTCGTTGGCGAAAATATAAACTAATTTTCATCTCCATAAGTTGTTTCTCCCATTATACTTTTGTTATTATCCTGGACATATAGTATAATTTTATCAATTTTTTCTATTATCAAACATCATCTGGTTAGAAACATTTGTTCTCTACGAATCTTTATATTTGTAAAAGGAATATAGAAAATCGATGGATGTTGAGGAGTTTCGGAAAATCCTTGATACAAAAAAACCTGAAGAAATTCGAACACTAATGCATAAGCAGGACGTACAAACTGAGAATAAGTTATCAAGGAGGGAACTTTTCTGGTGGACTCAGATACTTTTGATGCCGTTTTTTCTGACTTTTATTTTCCTCGCGTTTAATATGATGATTGATGATGTAGCTGCATCTCAAATGCTGTTTGTTGTATTTTTAATCAGCTTTGTCTCAATTGTTATATTATCATTAAAAGTAATACAAAATAAAAGTCATCATTTTCAAAAACCATCTTCGTAGTTACCATCAAAAGCCTCAAAAAATGTTACCGATCTTACTTGACATTACACTGCCAAAGGTTTTATAAAACAGATTTTGTATCGCCAGACCAATGTCTATTGATTGGAGCAGTTTTCAACATGGTGACGTAGATTCCCGTTCAGATTTAGAACTCCTGAAAAGTGAAGTTGGTCAGCGTTTCCCTTTCTACGATATGAAATTCGACATTCACACGGTAGCGTTTTTCTGTAGAATCGACGAGGAAACACTTGATGAAAATTTTGATTCTTTACGACTATCTCTTTCAGATAAAGGCTATATTCCAATGCTTCGTTATGTAAAAGGAGAGCACATCATCTATGTCATTAGAAAACCAAAGAAGAAAGAAAAATCTGTATGGATTAATATCTCACTTTTGATCGCAACAATAATTACGACCTCTCTTACAGGATCAATTCTTTATATGGGTTACAATGATATATGGAATATTCCTCGTATTATGGATGTTTTTATGGCAGAAAACTTGTTTAACGGCATCCTTCTGTTTGCTTTTCCTCTCATGAGTATTTTATTTGTTCATGAAATGGGACATTATTATGTCTCAAAAAAACATGGCATTGCAACATCTCTTCCGTTTTTCATCCCTATACCTCCCATTATGCCAAGTTTCAATATAGGAACGTTTGGAGCCTTAATTTCCAGTAGGGATCCAATGCCTAACAGAAAAGCGCTCTTTGATGTTGGGATATCTGGCCCTCTCGCAGGTTTTATCGTGGCAGTTCCAGTAACAATAATTGGAATACTGTATTCACATCCAGCTCCTCTGATTGAACCAGCAGCCGGCGAGGTTGTACTCGGAGGATCTATCCTTTTTACCTATCTATCGACATATCTATTGAATATTACTATAGGAACTCCAATAGACTTAAGTCTTATTGCGTTTGCAGGATGGGTAGGGCTTCTCATTACATCCATTAATCTTCTCCCTGCCGGTCAGCTTGATGGTGGCCATATCTTCCGTGCGTTTCTTGGAGAAAAACAAAAATGGGCAGGATGGATCGCAGTATTCATCATGGTTTTTACAGGCTGGTTTTTTTTCGCAATCATCATCATGTTTATGATGGGAATGCAACATCCACCACCACTCAATGATGCAACCCCTCTTGATATCAAAAGAAAACTGTTGTTTTTTATAGCCATTATCATCTTAATAGTGTGCTACATACCCTATCCAATCTACATTGTTTGATTAATGCTAATCGCAATCTTTAATACTTTCTAATGAATTCTTTATTGAGGTGGTTTTGTGAAGACGTATCTAAAGATCATGTTTAACAGTGAAGGCGCCCTTCCATCAGAGATAAAAGACAGCCTCCTAAATATGGGTTTTAAGGCAACGAAAGGAAACTATGATTTCGTCTATGATTGGGGAAAAGAAGTTGCAGGTGTCGACGAACTTGTATTTTTTGCAGATAAAG
>JAUWYM010000178.1 GCA_030615845.1 Thermoplasmatota archaeon
ACGTGATCTTTTTTCACGTTGCTCACTATCAAACGCACGCCACTCAGGACCATGATCAATTAAATCTTCTTCAATAACAAGACCACAATCATCGCATACCAACTCTGCTCTAGAGTAATCCTTACTAAGATGATTTCCCCCGCATTCAGGACACATTACAGTTTCTTCAACGAGTTGTTTCTCTTTGCTTGTCAAGTATATCATACCTATAAAACTCTGGAGATCCTTAAGTACGACAGAAAGAGGTAATCTCCTTTATATCAATAGCCCTACAATTGATAGATTTTTTCTGATAACATATGTACAATAAACCATTTATATATAAAAAACAACATAGTATTTGATGTTAATCGCTGGTGATGTTTCAAGTGATCAAGAAGCAAAAGAAATTGATTTTATCGCAAAGGTACTCATGGTGAAAAAGATAGTTCACAGAATCACTAGTAAAAAATAAGAAATGGGTTACTTATTTTATTAATCAAGATTAATCAAGATTAAAGAAGTGAAAAAGAAGTACGTATTTATTTTAAAGTGTTTTAAGATACAATCTAGGGATTAGAAAAAATGAAAGTTGATGAGACACCCTACAGAACTCTTAGGAAAATCCAACTATCAGAAGAAAAAGTCCCGTTGCTTACAAAAATTGATAAAAATTTTTATTCTCAAATTTCAGAGTATCAAAAAAACCCGGATGATCTTTCTGAAAGAGAAATTCAGGATATAGAAAGAATCGTTTCTAGTGTTTATGGAATCAGAGAGAAGAAAATCGTGCAGGCTGCCCTTTCAAAAATCCGTGGTGGTAAACCTGATCTAAAAAACATGTTGGATGAAGAAAAGAAATTATTTGATTCTGACATAGATAGTTTGTTACAGTCACGTAAAAATTTCGTTATTAAAGATTAAATCTCGTCCTTGTTGGCGGAAAAAATTGTATCATCCAGTTAAAATACGTGAGAAAGTGATATTTAGTGAAGCAGTGTCATTGATGTAAGTTTCTTTGATAGGTTCTCTACTGCTGTTGATATATCTTCTGTGTTTCTTCCACCTGTACTCACTATTTTACCGGAGCCAAAAAGCAACATAACGACACGTGGTTCTTTTACCCTATAGACAAGTCCTGGGAATTGTTCTGGCTCATATTCTACGTTTTCTAACCCAAATGCTACTGCCACCTCATTGAGATTAAGTTCACCACCTAAATCAGCGGTAGCTACCATGTTTTGAACGACGAAATCTATCTTCTTGTAAACATCGATATCTAGTTTTTTTAACTTCTCTGATATTATATCAATTGTCTTACGTACATCCTCAAGGTTTTTTGCACCTGTGCAGTTTGCTTTTCCATTTGTGAAGAGAAGTGTAGCTGTCTTTGGATCTTTTAGCCGGTAAATAAGCCCGGGGAATTGTTCTGGTTCGTATTCAGCTTCTTCTAAGGATGTTGCTATTACATCTAAATCAAGTTTTTCGGCAAATAGTGCAGATGCTACAATGTTTTCTACCTTTACTTCTATCATGTGCTATCACTTTCTAATAAACGTATTTTCAATCTTATTATAGTTGCGGCTGGGAATACTGCGTGGTCTGGAGCGTAGTGTAAGACCCGCAGATGAAAAGCCGCATCTCTTTTTAGCAGATCAACCGATTTCTCCTTTGTCGCACGCGGCAGGCATTTGCCTGCCCCATAGACGGTGCGACAGGAGCATAAGAAAGTATGAAAAATGTAAGTAGCGGATGCTATAAAAAGCTGGTGCATGACACACGAAACAACTGGGTAACAATGGAGTTTAACACCAAGTGCCGATACAACTGCTTCAGAAAACAATCCCATATCGACACCTGCACTGAAGGGTTTCGTGAACTCGAACCATTCGGATTCGAGTTCGGCGAGTTCGGTTTTGCTGAAGTTCACGTTCACTTCCAGGTTAATGTCCCTAAAAGATACTCGATTGAGGAGGCAGAAATCATGCTGAAATCTCACAGCGCGAAAAAGATATTCAAGCGACATCCTGGATTCCGGAAACTGTATCCACGCGGCAGCTTCTGGAGCGGATACGAACACCATGAATCCACAGGGATGATCGATCTGGAAAAATCAACCGCGTACTGTCGCAGTCAGCAACAACGCCATGGAGTGATCGTTGTAGATGATTGCCAGCAACGACTACCTGACGCAGCGTAACCGCCGAGTGAGGATACGGCAACGCCCGAAGGGCTTGCCGAGGAAGCGAAGGCGGAAGGGGTTATAGGGGTGGAACCCCTATTTCATTTTATGGAGTTCCTTGAACAAATAGGTGCTTTATACTATTATTTCTACCCATAATTTTAGGAGAAAAAGGGGATTTATATAGGAGAACGGGTATTTAGAGCAGTTGAGCGGAAAGAAATATGACGATATTCGGATGGATTAAAAATAAAGATAAGTCAAAAGAAGTTCCAAAGCATATTGCTAAAAAGAAATCCAAGAAGAAGAAAAAATAGTCTATGGAATATTGAAGATGAATAAATGAGGTGAATAAAATGGCTACTAAATTGAAGCGGTTAAAAAAGAAACATGGAAAGAACAAAAGAAGACGTAAAAATTCACGATGCAACTGATCTGAATATTTATCATCTTCACCAGATATCTGAGAGCTATTCCTAGAACAGAAATTTTTTTTTTATTTAGAGATATAATACTATTGTGACAATGAAATGACGTGCATCCTGGACAAAATTCAAGGTACAATTACACGGAAAATCATAAATATACATTTTGGATTCGGGTTGCCAATTAAGCAG
>JAUWYM010000075.1 GCA_030615845.1 Thermoplasmatota archaeon
GTTCACAGTTCCTTCAGGAGAGACAATGACTATTAACATCGTTGAAGATGTACTCATCATTCCAAAAACCAACTATGACATAACTCTCTTTGCAACAATTGGCCATATGGAAAAAGGTACCGCTTTTGATGTAACAGAATCTGCAGAGTTCTCAATCTATCAAACAGATGGAGAATTTCTCATCGAAAGCACTGGAGCACGATAAAACAACGATCGTACATCATCACTTTTCTTCTTTTTTTTATGTTAACGTTTTTTCTATCTTGACAATGTTAATTATTGTTTTTTGTTAATATCTTCCGTATTTTATTATATAAATATTCGATGATTACTATGCTCATTAGATATAAAAGTGCTAAAGGAACAAAGAATAATACACTAAATACAATTCCAAAATTGCCATAAAAGGAAGGCATGCCAAGTATTGAGCCGACAACTGACACTGCTGACAAGAAAAATGCCAGTATGATTTCTGGCCACCAATTTTTATCTTTTCCTTTATCCTGCCTTTGTATTTTTTGCTTGAATTTTTCTTTGGATAATTCGTTTAAAAATTCTAATACTTCCTTTTCCTTCTTTGACAATCCAAGAGGTTCGACATCATTTCTTCCATCTATTGATTTTTTCTTTTCTGATCCAGAATTCTTCTTATTATCTGGTTCTTCATTAATTTCTCTAAGAAATCTTTCATACTCTTTTGCAGAGTCGAAGATTATAGGCTCACCTTGATAACCGCAATCTTTGCAAACACTTTTCCAAGAAGTAATTCCAAATGTAACTCCCGCACCCATTGTCCCCATAGTGATACGTTTACTACCACATTTTGGGCAAGCTGATATTTTCATTTCATCACAATCGTACAGTACATTAAAATCAATTACTAGAACATATATTTTTCTTAGTATTCGACGCTCTGCCTCCCAATCGAAAAACATAGGTTGTTCGGTCTTTTCCGAACATTTTCTTATAGTATATAAACAACAAGCAACATAGTTATAATTGAGGCATGTAAAATGAATGATGGAGTGAAACAATTTGTTGTTCTTCTAATTGTTGTTTCAACGTTTGTGATACTTGCAAAAATTCTTGCAGGAGCGTTAGCTTTATTTTAGGAAAAAAACTAGCAAGAATCTGGCTTCAATAAAACTTATATATAGCATACTTGTAATAATATAATTGGGGATATTTGCAATGTATAAAAACACCATAATCGGAAAAGGAATATTCTTCCTCATTTTATGTCTATTTTTATTAACTACTGCTTTTCCGATACTTGGTATCTCTCAACCAAATCATCCATACGGCAATAGTTCAGATCCGTATCATTATTTCACCTATCAAGAAATGACAGATCTACTCCATAATCTTGAAGATACTTATCCTGATATTATGTCGCTTGAGTCAATTGGAGTAACCTACGAAGGTAGAGATATTTGGATGGTGAAGCTTTCTGACAATGTCGAAGAAACAGAAGATGAACCCGGTGTTCTTTTTATGGGTGCTCATCATGGGAATGAAAAACCGTCCTTTGAAATCCTTATTTTCTTTATTCAACATATGGTTGAAAACTATGGGAAAGAAAACACTGATAACGATGAAGACGGATTTGTCAATGAAGACCCTGTTGATGGTTTTGATAACGATGGCGATGGATTAGTGGATGAGGATCCTTCTGAGGATCGTGTACGAGACGCTATGAACAATACTCAGATTTTTTTAATTCCTATGGTTAACCCTGATGGCGTTGAGGCTGATTCAAGGAAGAATTGTGCCCCTAATTATGGTCCTTTTGGTTTTAGTAGAGAGATTACTTCGTATGGAGTTAACTTAAACAGAAACTATGGGGATTATTGGTTCTTATATTACATCTTTCCAACAAAGTATCATCTTGCCATGAATATGCTTGATTCAAGCTTTAACTATCGTGGTGAACATCCGTTTTCCGAAAATGAAACGAGATCTGTACGAGACTTTGTGGAAACACAAGACATTAGCATTTCTCTATCTTTTCATTCATATAGTGAAGTTATGTTTTATCCATGGATGCATACAAGCAAACCTGCTTCACATGAGGATCTTTTCATTTCAATTGGTGATAACATGTCTAAGATAAATAAGTACTTTCTCTATGTTGGTGGGCAGTATATTATTCCACGGTATGGTGGTACGTTAGGTACTTCCGAAAATTGGTTGTATAGAGAAAGAGACATTCTTTCATTTACAATGGAACTTTGCAAAGAACGCACGCCATCAAATCCTGCTGTTGTTTATAATGTGTGTCTCACACATGTTGGTGTAAATCTTTATGTTTGTGAGAGATCATGGACAGTGGAATCAGAAAAATCCTTGTATGGGTCAACATCTTTTTTAAATGGATTATAAATGATTTTTACATTGGTAATGAAGACAATTTTTTGATTATTTAATAAAATATAAAAGCGTCAAAAATATACCTCAGTTTGCTAAGTCTTTTTGATCAATTTGTGAGAGAAGGGGGATTTAGTGAGGTGGTGAGGAGATGTGATTAAAAACGCTATTTCCCCCGTTCTCTGAATATACATATTGAATTTACAAGTATATAAATTTTTTTATAAAATTGTGGTTTATATTGGCAATTTTATATTTAACAAAGATTACATAAAATCAAAAAAGAAAAACCTTACCACTTCTCCCAATATTTACTATCATCACCTGGTGGCTTCTCACCCTTTTTGTACTTACCACCCCAAGCATTAAGACCGGCTTTTTCATCCTCATCAATCTTTTTTTGAAGCATCGTAAGCATCTTTGAATCATCCATTCCAAGCTGCTTCATCTTCTGAGGAGTCGGAACACCATTAGGAGTCCAGCCTCTACGATAATACACAGCATCAGCAAGTTTCTGATACTGGTCTCTGCGATACTCATAAAGAATCTTCATCTTCTCTTTTGTATCCATTTTTTCTACGTCTTTCTCTGACAATCCAAGTCTATCCACAAGCTGCTCATCATATCTCTCTTTTCTAGACACATACTCCATCTCAGTAACAGGACCCATCGAACGATACGGTATCCAATCATCTTTTCGTGTACCCTTTCCAAGCCATACGTTCATCGCACGCTGCCAATTATAACAACGTTCGCTTTGCAAAATCAGCTCTTCCTTATCAACGTTCCATCCTGTTACCGCATTTTGAAAGTCAACATAGTTTTGAACATGCTCAGGAACTTTCGCAGGCTCATCGGTTTCTGCATTGTTTGAAGGCTCCACATCATTCCATGGAAGCTTACAAAGACCATTCAGTCCAAACCATGTCCTCCACATCGGAAAATAATGAAGTGCCTCTGCCTTATCTTCAAACGTAGGAATCGCATTATTAACCATATCCATAAAAATAAGCCAGGCTTCATCATGCTGCGGACCCTTCAAAGTAAGCCCATAGCCACCCTGCATAGCAAGTGATTCTTTCGTCACATACTCTGAATACTCCAGACCTTTGCTCTCCATACCTGTATCTTCGATGAGCTGTCTGTCCCCCCATCCTTTTTTAATCAGCCAATCCTTCACCCGACGTACACCTTTTGAAGCAACTTGTATAAACTCCCCTTTATCTCCACGAGCTATCCGATGAATAAACTCCAAGGCTGCTTCAGCATTACTAAAACAAAGTTCAAGATCATTGCATCGCTCTTTATTTAAAATCCCATATTCATACATCTCCATATAAAAAGCAACAGCAGTACCTGTTGAAATCGTGTCAAGACCATAGGTATCACAATAAAAATTAAACTCAAGAATCCAAAGTGGATCCCAAAGACCCATATTCGATCCACATCCGATTGTTTCATATTCAGGGCCATCAACAGTAACCTTTTGCCCCTTGTATGGCCCAGTCAGTACTGTAAATCCATCAACAGTCTTTGCACAAGCCATCGTACATCCATGCCAGCATCCATCAGGAATAACTTTAGTAAATAGCTTATAGAAATGTGGAGAATAAATCTTTGATGCTTTAGGGAAGCTGCCGAAACGATAGTTTTCAATAGGAAGCAAATCATATTCATCCATAATCTCGACAAGATGACTGGTTCCAACGGTACGCATATTACATTGATACCGGTCAAGATCTCTAATCTCCTGGTGAAGTTTTGTCCCAACCTTTACCATAGTCAGTGGATCTGCAGGATTATTGGAAACGCCATCGAATCGTTCAACTTTAGCGACAATTGCCTTAATTTTTTTATCTCTCAGTACTGTTCCAAGTCCCCCGCGTCCTGCCTGTTTCATACGAGGAACCTTTCGTCTAATATCATAAAACGAGAAATTGAGACACCCCCAAAAGCTATGTTCAGCGCCTCGTCCAGCAGAAACAACGGAGACTTTCTGCCGGGATTTATCAGTATCTTCAGAAGCATACATATGGGTAAGTTGCTCGTTAAGCAGATGTGAATCAGTTTCTTCATCTGGAGCGGTCTCAATGGTTACCTTTCTCTTCTCACCGTCAACAACTATAATGACATCTTCTTTTGCTTTTCCCTGTATCTCTATGGCATCAAACCCTGCAAATTTAAGATATGGCCCAAAGAATCCTCCGACATTGCTGTCACAGATGATATCAGTTGATGGAGAGATGGAAAGACATAATGATTTTCCAGATCCTGCATATTGTGTTGTTCCACACAAAGGGCCTGTTGTAATAATAAGCTCGTTTTCTTCGCTATTCCATCGTGTCGTTGGTTTAATTGAATCCCAAAGTAGTTTTAACCCAAAACCTCGACCGCCAGTAAATTTCTTTTTCATTTCATCAGTGACTGGTTTATCTTTAATAACACCAGTGCTAAGATTCACGTAGAGCGTCCGATTTGCATACCCTCGTTTTATATCTTCTTTTTTAAATTCATATTCTACTAGAATCTTATGCGCTGTCCTCATCTTTTTTGTATCCCAAGTATGTTTTGTGTTACCTGTTCTGTAGTCTTCAGTTGGAATCTGTCCTTCAACCATTATTTTAGACCCCCTGTTTATGATACACCACTTCTTTAATATCATCAATAGTTTTTTCTACAAGTTCAAGAGCGTTTTCTGGACATGCACTGACACATGAGCCACATGAGATGCATTTGAATGGTTCAATTCGTGCGTCTGATTTTCTCATTGCATCGATGGGACAGAAACCAACACATGCTTGACATCCAACGCATGTCTCTTTATCAAGCCATACCACACCATTTTTTCGTCGTGTTAACGCTCCTACGGGACACATGTCAAGACATAAACCTCTTTGATCGCAAACATGCATTTGATACCTGTTGTTTTTACCAATTATCCTAATCGCAGATTTATCTTTACCTTCTTTAGTTTTAAAATGAATCTGTGAGCAAGCTTCTTCACACTCAAGACATCCTGTACACTTCCCAGGATAAAATT
>JAUWYM010000007.1 GCA_030615845.1 Thermoplasmatota archaeon
ACCTGATGATCCTAGTGGTTATGGCAGACTTAATGGATGTGATGATGGCAGTATCTACAAACATGATATGGACTGTGAACTCTGGTTTAATATATTTCAAAATGACTATGATACTGATAACATTCCGTATTGGGTTGAAGTTAATGAGTATGGGACTGATCCTGAAGTTGATAATGCCGGTGAAGATGAAGATGGTGATGATGTCCCTATAGAATGGGAATGGAAATGGGGATATAATCCATTTGAATCAGATAATCATGCAAATATTGACCCAGAAAATGATGGTATTGATAATGTAGAAGAATACCTCACTTCAGAATGTGGTTCTGATCCTTTCAGAAAAGATATTTTTATTGAACTTGATCAGATGGAGGAAAGTCCAAGCGGTGGAGAGAGTCTTCTGCCTGAAGGAGCAAAGGAACTGCTTTATACAGCCTATAATAGACAAAATGTAGTATATCATCTTGATGATGGCCGCTGGGAAGAATCTGGCTCAGATATGATTCCATTTGATGAATCTACTACTCATGAGGAACTTAGCTTGATTTATAATCAGTATTTTCTCCAGGGAGAAGATTGGCGACGTGGCGTATTTCATTATGGTGTTTTGATATATCAAAGTTCTCAAGTTAACGGAATGGCCTTTGGGAGTAATCGTTTTCAAGTATCTGCCAATGGCATGGAACAAAAAGCTTCGAGTCCTTTCTTAGAGAGAGACATTGTTTATGCCAGCGCCTACATGCATGAAACAGGTCATACACTTGGGTTCTGGCCTATCCCTGGTCATAATCGATGGAGTGTTTATCCATGGCAGATCGGTTGGTGGCTTGCACGCCCATATAAGAGCTGTATGAACTATGGCTATATGTATACTACTGTTGATTATTCAGATGGCTCTAGATTATTTAGAGATTATGATGATTGGACAAGAATGGATCTTACTGCTTTCGAAGGTCCATGGAATTAATCATTTATAAATATTTAATAGATATTACAGGCTAGTTATTATTGATTCTATCTGTTGATTTAATAATTATGTTGGTGAAAATATGGATGCTATTGATGGTATTTTAACTAGAAGAAGCATTAGAAAATATACGAACAAATCAATTCCCGATGAAGTTATAAAAGAACTTTTAGAAGCAGGAGTAAGCGCTCCCTCTGCAGGCAATCAACAACCATGGCAATTTATCATTATCGACAATCGGGAGGTTCTTGATGAAGCATCTCAGGTTCTTCCAAACGGCAAATTGTTAAAAGACGCTAACAAGGCAATTCTTGTCTGCGGAGATCTCAATCTGGAAACACATAAAGGATACTGGCCTATAGACTGTTCAGCTGCAACACAAAATATACTCCTTGCAGCGCATGCAAAAGGACTTGGTGCCTGCTGGCTTGGCATCTATCCACGAGAAGAACGAGTTGAAAATTTGAAGAAATTATTCAAAACCCCGGAACATATCATTCCTTTTTCTGTTATCTCTTTAGGATTTCCTGATGAAGAAAGTAAAAAAGTTGATCGATACGACGATTCAAAAATACATAAAAATACGTGGTGAATTATTCCCCAACAATCTGCACGATTATCTCTCTATTCCTCGGACTTGTATCGAGTTCTACAAACACGATTTGCTGCCATGTTCCATGAACAAGTTTTTTGTTTTGAAATGGAACTGTTATACTTGGCCCCATGAGGCTTGCTCGGACGTGTGAATGTCCGTTGTCGTCATGCCATGTTTCATGATGATTATAATAGATTCCTTTCGGAGCTATGGTTTCTAGTGCTCGTGGGAGATCCTTCATGAGACCTGGTTCATACTCAATTGTTGTAATGGCTCCTGTTGACCCCGGTACAAATATGCAGGCAATAACATCGTTTAGTTTTGATTTATATACAATGTTTTGTATCTCTCCTGTGATATCTACGATATCTACTTCCCCATCTGTCTTTATGTTTATTTCATCTGAATACACACCCATACTATTCACCTCAATTAATATTTTGCAAGTTCTTTATAGGCTTCAAAGGCTTGAATAAGCCCATAGCCATAAAAATCATCATGACTGAATTCATTATTATCGTCTTGTAAACTACCTATCTTTTTTGCAGTTTTTGCAAATATTTCTTTAAACAGTTGTATTGTTGTTTCATTGTGATTTTTAGCTCCATCATGTTTGTATTCAGGATAGGCATCAAGGAGTAGTGCAATAACTCCTGCGACATATGCTACTGCTTGCGAGGTACCACTAAGTCGTCCATATGCTCCGTTAATTCTCGTTGAGAGTATTTCTTCTCCTGGCGCGACAACCTCAGGTTTTTTGTTTGGATGTTCTGACCAGGGATATTGATGTCCTTTTGAACTAAAAGATGAGATAGAATTACTTTTCGATATTGCACCGACTGAGATAACATCGTCAAGAATTGAGGGAAAACAAACATCTCCATCGTCATCTTGTCGATCGTTTCCTGCAGAACTTACGACAAAAATGCCCCTACGTATGGCTTGTTCAATCACTTCGGTTGTTTCACTGTTGTCATCAAAGTCTACATCATTTGGGCTCATGCCTATGGAAAGAAGGATGATATCAGCATCATTTTCGATACAAAATTGTATACCATCGGCAATAGTGCTATCGTTTCCACCGCCATAAAGATACTGATTTTGTGGGATGGATTTCGCAACAACGATTTTTGCATTACTTGCAATCCCCTGCATATTTATTCCTGAGAAAAGCCCTTGAAACGATCCTTTTGATACTAAAATACCTGCAAGGTGGGTTCCGTGATCATCGTCATCATAATACGTTGTTTTTTGATTTATTAAGTCATTCCAAGCGGTAAACGACGTGGCATCAAATTCTTGGTTGGAGATATCAACACCAGTATCAACAATCCCGATGGTTACTCCAGAGCCATCAAAACCTAATTCATGTAGTTTGTCAATTTGAGTAACGGTGTTTGCCCAGACATTAGATTTAGGAACAAAAATACTCATAAGAGAAATAGAGGCAAGAATAACAGAAACAATTACCAGTATTGCAATGAGAACAATTATTCTCCGAGATATCATGGTTTCATCCTAAAATCGGACTTTTCTACCTGCCGAATCTCTCCTATACACACCAAAATCCTGTATGTTTTTTAATGTTTTCCCGTCAAATATGGGACCATCAATGCATACTCGCAGGCCTTCTCCGATACAGCACTGTCCGCAGAGTCCTATTGCGCATTTCATGTATCGCTCCAATGAGGCTTGAAAAGGTATAGTAGTAGAGTCTAGGAGAATTTTCATCATAACTTCAGGGCCGCATGTCAAAACAGAATCAAAGTTTTCTTTTTTGAGGATATCTTGTGCTAGGTCTGTGGCAGATCCTTTGAATCCCTTTGATCCATCATCCGTTGAAATAAGTATTGTGACACCACATTTTTCCAATCGATCTTCAAAAAAGAGCTCATTTTTTGTTTTTGCACCGATAATTACCGTTGCTGAACTCTTGTTTTTTACTACATATTCAACTGCTGGTGCAAGGGTTGCAACGCCAGTTCCACCACCGACAAAAAGAATATGGTTTCCTTGTAGTTCAAATCCGTTTCCATATGGTCCTCTGATTCCAATCCTATCTTCCTTCTTTAACTTGTAAAGAGCAGATGTTGCATCTCCTACTTTTCTAAAAGTTATCCCTTTGACATCCTTATCTATGTAGGAAACACTCATTGGTATCTCATCGACACCTGGAATCCATATCATAAAAAACTGACCTGGGTCAACTCCCTCAGGATGGTTGAAGGTGATTGTCTTAATGTCTTTTACTTCGTTTTTTACTTCTAGTATCTTCGTAATTTTTGGAATGTTCATAGGTGAGCGACTCCAACAATATCTGATATCTTTTTATATGAATGCTTGTCCATCCATTGTTCGATTTCTTTTTTTATTTTCTTAAAAATGTCAAGTTCTCGGTAGTATACTCCTGCACCAATTTGTATGGCAGATGCTCCTGCCATCATATATTCTATTGCATCTTCACCAGAAAGTATCCCGCCGACTCCAATAATTGGGATGTCGACATGCTCTGCTATTTCATAGACACAACGCACACCAATTGGTTTGATTGCTCTGCCTGAATATCCTCCTATTTTATTGGAGAGAATTGGTCTTTTGAGATCTAAGTCGATCTTCATGGCTTTCACTGAGTTGATGGCTACTATTGCATCTGCATTTCCAGATTCCGCTGCTTTTGCAATTTCAGAAATATTTGTAGCATTTGGCGATAGTTTAACAAAAACAGGGATTTTTACATTTACTTTTACCGAAGACGTTATAATTTGTATTAGTTTTGGATCAGAGCCAACTTCAAGGCCATATCTTTTTGCATGAGGGCAGCTCAGATTCAGTTCTATTGCAGAGACACCATAGTCCTCCATTTTTTGACCAAGCTCGATAAATTCTTTTGCATTAGCTCCATAGATACTTCCAATAATTGGAGTTTTTGATTTTTTTAGTTGAAGTATTTCCTCACCAAACTCATCTATGCCTGGATTTGGTAGACCCATCGCATTTAAAATACCATATTCAAGTTCTATGAGAGTTGGATTGGGATACCCTTCACGTGGCTGCAATCCAATTGATTTTGTTACAATCGCTCCTGCACCACATTTAATAATTCTTTTCATGCTGCCTGCATCTTCATCCATGATTCCAGAAGCAAGCATGGTTGGGTTTTTTAACGGTAGAGAGCCTATGTTTGTGCTGATATCTGCCAAAGGTAACACCCGAGAGTTAAATACAACCCATATATAAAGTCATTTTCTATGAGAAACATTATTTCAAATGAGATTTTACACATATTGAGGGTTTTGATATACATAAACTATTTCTACTCCCTTTCTGATTTATCTTTTTAGAAAGGAGGTGACACATGAGGGATGATCCTATTGCCGTAGTACTTGACGATCTCTTAAAACTCGATGATGTGCTGGCATGTATGGTTGCCCGTTGTAACATGATTAGTGTAATGCCGACAAATGACAGTTTCGATCCTCAAGTAAATCAAGTATGGGACATTATACACAGAGCCATGGATGATGTATTTGGCGTGATACGGGAATATTCTCAAGCAGGTCTTGGTGAGATAGAGTTTCGGATGCAAGATTTTGAAACATTATTTTATATATTTCCTGATACAGAAAATGCACTTGTTGCAATTGTTCCTGCACTTGCAAATAAAGGTTTGATTGAGGTTGAGATGGAGAACGCTCGTCGTGAGATACTGAAGATTATGGGCGAGCAAGAAAAAGACAAAATGTTGGCTACTGCTTAGATTTCATAAATTATTAAACAGTCTAAAATTGTGGAGAAAAAGTGATGGATGCAATTCAACTTAATAATACAACATAGTTGAAATAGGATCGTGCATATTTATGGATGAGGAAAGATTGGAAGCCGCAGTAGGCATGTCACGTAAGTGGGATGCTCACGAAGCTGGAAAAGAAGTTGCAAGAGGGGTAATTCAGAAATTAAGTTCACCTCCTAGTTTCTTCCTTTTATTTTCTACGATTCATTATGATAAACATGGTGGTTTTGAAGAATTTCTAAATGGAGTTTGGGACGTGTTGCCTGAAGGTACACCATTGATTGGTGGTACTGTTGCTGGCTTTATGAATAATTACGGGTGTTATACAAGAGGTGCTACTGCACTTGCTGTGTCTTATCCAAATATGGATGTTGCAGTTGGAGTTGGTCATAATACAAAAAGAAGTCCAAGAAAAGCTGGAAAAACTGTTACAAAAAAAATTAAACCAAAACTAGATAAAAGCAAATTTCAGAATAAATTTTTATTCACAGTAATATCAGGTCCAACACTTCCTAAATCAAAAATGTTTGGAACAATGAAAATTATTAAAGATACAAAATCTTCAAAAATACTTTCAAAACTTACAAATGTTTCTACACGGATGAATCAGATTGGTTTGGGTCGGGAAACAGAAGTACTCAATGGATTATGTGAGGAAATGATGGATTATACTCTATTAGGTATTTCAAGTAATGACGACAATAAATATCTAAGCCATTATCAATTTTTTAATAAAGAATTTTACAAAAATTCGGTTGTTGTATTAGGGTTTAATACAGATTTGAAAATCTGTTTAAGTACAAGTTATGGTTTGAAACCTACAGGAGAAAAAGCTAAAATAACGGGATCTGAAAATTGGAATTATATTGTTAAAAGCCTTGATAATAAACCAGCAGTGAATGTTTTTTTTGAAAAAACTGGAATTTCAAAAGAAATAATTACCGAAGGTAACATACATAGAATAACCCCTTTTTTGCCCATTGGTTGTACTCATAATGATGGAACTCTTCATCCTTATCCAGTAGCTTCTTTTTTAGGTAATTATCTATTATTTGGACATGATACTGTAAGCACTGAAATAGAATTTCTTTCTGCAAGTGGAGAAAGTCTAATAAATGCTGTTGATGAATCAATAAAATCTTTACCTAAAAATCCTTGTTTTACATTAATTTCATCATGTGCTGGACGTTTAGAAACACTTGGAAAGGAGATTTATCAGGTAAGATCAAAAATAATGAATGAGATTGGAGATAATTTTCTGTTGTTATATGGTCTCGGAGAAGAAAGAAAAGATTCAATGAAACCTCCTCATCTTTTACAAGAATCGTTTAATGTAGCATCATTTTATTAAATTACCAACCTATCTTCCTTTCAATATTATATGCTTTATAAATTTTCCAATATTTTCTGTATTTTTTAAATAAAATGATTTTCATAATTGCCAAGATGATGTTGCTGTTAAATGGCTCTAAATGTTCAATAATTTCTTTATTGTTCATCTTTTCAAGTTTTTGAAATGATTCATTAACAATCTCTGAATTAAAAATAGATTTTTTCCATTTTATCTCGTATCTTTGTGGATTTTTATATTTCACAATAGCCTCAGCTGCTAGTTTTCCTGCATACATGCCAGGTCTGATTCCTCCATAGCTCATAGCATTTGTTTGCCCAGCAGCATCTCCTATGAGGACAATATTATTGTAAACTCGATTTTCTATTCCACCAAAACCAATTACTCTAGCTTGTTTTTTAATAATTTTTCCGTCAATTTTTATTTTCTTATCTTTCATTTGTGGAAGACCAATTTTCGTTGTCATTCCATTTGGGAAAATCCATTTATAACCACCATTATAAATTTCATCATAGAAAACTTCAATAACGTTATGTTCTGATTCCTTGTCAATAATATATTGTACAGCAGTAATTTTATTTATATCTTTTATATGCATGGATTTCCTAATAGTTGAGTTTGCTCCATCTGCTGCAATTAAATATTTTGTCTTTACTGTTTTTTTATCATCAATTTCAATATTATAATAATCATTTTTTTGTATTATTTTTGTTAATGTTCCTTTTTCAAATTCACCGCCTAATTTTAAATATTCATCGATAATATACGAAAAAAATTTTGGCCTATCAATAATATATCCTTTTACTTTATGTTCAAGAACATAATTATCTACAACATGTTCCTTGTAAATTTCTATATTTTCAATAGTATATTTAGGTTTAAGTGGTTGTATTTCATTAAATGCAGCATGTGAAATACATTCCCCACACATATGATGATACTCTGTATACTTTTCTCCTGAAAATTTCTCTAATAATAATACGTTAAATTTGTTGTCAGAATCAAAAAATTTTGAAAAGTAAGCAGCTGAGCAACCTGCAGGTCCTGCACCAACTATTACAATATCATATTCGTTTTTCAACAAAGCCACCATTTTTTATTATATGATCTCTAAGAAAGTCATACCCTTCTTCAACATAACGATCAATATCTTCTTCCGGGGGAATAATATCACTCATTAAACCTAGTAAAAGAAGATTGAAAAGTCTTCTTTCTATATTGGTTTCTCCATATACGATATCTGCATATATCTGAGAATCCTTAATCAGACTGAATTTATTATTTATTATCTCCTCATATCGTTCTGGCGTGTCTTTCCCTCTAGCAAGATCGTAAATAAAATTGCCAAGTATGTCGCCACATATAACTCCTGGTATATTTCCTTCTATAAATGGTTTTATGTTCTGATTTGCTGCATCACCAACTAGAAAAATATTTCCGTAAACGATTTTATTGCTTAATTCTCTGATAGGCGCATCTCCACTTTTTTCCGAGACAACTTTACCTTTGGAAATTTGTTTTTTTACTGATGGGATATTTACAAATCTATCAAAAAAATCATCCAAATTTGCATCATCATCCACAGTCCCAACACCAACGTTTGCCGTAGTTTCGGAAAGAGGGAAGATATATGCATATGCTCTAGGTGCAAATTCACCAAAAAACAATTGATCACATCTTGGATATTCCAATTTCAAGTTTTTCATCTCATAACTCTTAACATGACCTGTTGAATCAGTTTTTCTTACATCAAGGAGATTTAGAACTGTGGAATCTACTCCATCTGCACCTATAACATATTTTGGCTCAAATACGATTTTCTTTCCACTCTTAGTGGTTATGGCACTTGTAACTTCAAATTTATTTCCAAATTTAAGTGATAAAAGTCTAGTGCCAGTGAATAACTTTACTCCTTGCTTGATGGCCATTGAAGCCAGCCATTTATCCCAGTCCTTTCTGTCAATAGAATAACCGGACCATATTCCTCCTTCCTTTTTTATTGCTATGTCATTAGCCCAGAAATACATACCATCGATTTTCCATTTGAGCTGTTTTTTTGGTATTTTAAAAGGCATGAGAGAAAATAGATATGATCCAATACCTTCAGCACATTGAATGGGACTCCCAATTTCCTCGTCTTCTTCAATTAATATAGTTTTTAATCCTTTCTTTGCTGCTGCTCTTGCTACACTACAGCCAGCAGGCCCTCCGCCAATTACTAGTACATCACATTTTATTGACATGTAAAAAAAATAATAATGGAGAGTTTATTTAAATATTTCTCCAATTTCTAATAATGTTTTATGGACTCGAGCTCTCTCTCGAGGCAATGAACTCGGTTTCTCTTGTCTTGACTGGCTATACCAGCGTACTATGAGATAGGCATAGTCGAAAAGGAGTATTGCCAAGAAAAAATATAGAGGAATAATCCCTACGAGTGCAATGCATAGAACTGCTATTTTCAGGAGCCATCGTTGATCAAAGAAATATATTAAAAATTTATGCAGAAGTTTGTTCCTTTTAAGATATTTTTTGTTGTAATCTACCACATCATTTCCGACTTCGTCTAAAAGAGCTGCAGCTGCAAGAAATATTAGTGGCAAAAACAGTAATTCTACACCCATAAGAAAGATCACGCCAAATATAATGAGCAATCCAGCTAAGTGAGCACGGTTATCGATTTTCCCCTTGAGGAGAACGCCAAGTAAAACAGCGAAAAGAATAGTTGCTGCAACTTCGTTGATAAGCATTGTATATGCCCACAACAGACCAAGTACTGGTGCAATAGCCAGAGCTAATTTCTTATTGAATGTTTTGTCATCATATGCGGCATCAATATATTTTATGCCGCCTCCTAAGATAAGGAAAGATAGTAAAAGGAAATACATTATCATTTCATCCCTCCCGTTATCTGTTTATGAAAGTTATTATGTAACCTTGTTTTGTAATTATTGAAAGACCACATATTTGCCTCCCGCATCTGCGCTATTACAGATGTGCCATAAGTATCTTTTTCGCAGGTGGATATGTAGGTGGATACGTAGGATACTTCATCTAATCCAAATCCTTCCAATTCATTCATTTTATCTTGTCTCCAATTTTTGAAACTCAAAAGTAAACATAAAGCCCTACATCAAGAAATTCCTACAAAATGCTAAAATGGGGGTATTTTTTTTATTTTTGTTGGAAATATGGTGAAAATCGCTCTGAAAGACAGAAAAGTATTGTATCAATCTGGTCCTGATGCATGATAAGGGCATCAATTGATATCTTTTACTGCCTTCTTGACAGCATCCAATGCCTTTTGATATGGGACAACGGTTTCTATGAGACTCTGAAGCTCATTATTCCAATGCGGCTGCAATCTCTCACATCTTTTAATGAAGACAGATGTGTCAAACGAAAGCCTATGGTATGCTAGTTTCTTATTTGTAAGCTCTCTCTCCAGCGTCGTCTTTCTTTCAAGCATTTTATAGATATCATAAAGATCACGTACTTCAAAAAGCAATATCCTCTTTTTTAACATGAAAGACTTCAACCATATGATGTGGCCGATAAGATAGTTTCGCCTGTCGTAATCCAGGTATACCCATATCTTCTTCTCTGTTGATGAACATAAAATCTTTCTGAAGGATTTTCGCTGTCTCCATATTGATCGCTTTATAGATTCCATCAAAATATGGTGATCCTTTTTCATAATGAACCACGGCAGTATCAGGATTCATCTTTTCATATACTGCAAGTGCTTCAATGTTTCCATTGATCCGTATCACAAGGCCAGAAAGCCCAAGATCGAAGAAATGTGCCATCGAGTAGACTATAGCTTTTCTTTCATTTTCAAGCACAATATCAGACTCGCAGTCTTTCCAAAGACACCATCGTTTAAGAAACTCGTCTACTTCATCCATGTTTTCTTCAGAAATCAGTTCAGTAGTGTATTCGTAGTTTTTTTTGAATTTATTAAGACGATTACGAATTTTTGCATAATTTGTCCCTGGAAGATTTGCAAGATCTGAAGCAAGATAAACATAGTCAAAATAATCTCTATGCTCAAAGAATTTTAATCTTGGGAATTCTTTTGAGATCCATTCCTTCATCTTGGTATCTACGACTCCAAAGGGTTCCTCTGATCCTTCTCGCACTGCTAAGGTAAGAACTTGCTTGAGGAGATCTACATTTTGTTTACCAGAAGGTGGTCGTAATCGAATCTTGTTGTCCAACTCAGTCATAATAATAATATTTTCATCGACGACCGCATAGTGATAGTTACTGTATTCCATCCAACTAATCATTGTCGTAAAGAGATTATCGCTATGTACTGGAGGATACTTTGCGTAGTGTTTATCAAAAACTGGTTTGTCTTCTAATGCGATTCTTTTAAAATCATCAAGAGAAAGCATTTCATTCCTCCTGCTGATACAGCATTGGTATATGTCCTTTCATTGGCTTTAACCCTAAACTTCTGTAGAGTCTATCGCTTCCAGGTTCAGCAATAACTCCTATCCATACAATACCTTTGGATAAACAATGTGTAATAAGCAATTTGACAAGTTTTTTTCCTAGGCCCTGCCCTCGATATTTTGGAAGCACGATAAGATCTTGGATGTATGCATCAGAAACGCCATCTGAGAGAACACGTCCCATTCCAACTGCTTTTTCAATGGTAGAATCAACGACAACTGCAAAAGCAAAACTTCCAGCAATCATTTGATGTATCAATGACTCGTCATATGATTCCTTCCACCATCCTCCCACCTTGTAAAGCGTTACGATTTCATCTATCGGCCATGAATCAACGAGTCTAATCTCTATATTGTGGCTGCTCATTCCATTACCTAATATTTATCAAATAATAAAAATAATAAATAAACTTATGTTAAAGTCAACGCCTTTGTAAATCTTTTACACTAGCAGGAACTATGTTCAATAGCCTCTTGTGGACATGCACTAACACAAGCACAGCACTCAATACATTCTCCAACGTCTTTACAAACAGCTTTTCCATCGACAACTTCAAATATCTCAACAGGGCATGCGGTAACACATTCCCCTGCACCAGTACATTTGTCATAGTCGACAATTATTTTCATATCTCCTTCTTCAAATTCTTTCTTCATATATATTCTAACACTCCATTTTTTTAGGTAAATGCAATAATAAGTGGTAAAAACACCAGGGAGACAATCGACATAAGCTTAATAAGGATATTTAATGAGGGACCTGATGTGTCTTTACAGGGATCACCAACGGTATCACCAATAATTGTTGCCTTATGAGCATCGGAGCCTTTACCACCAAGATGTCCAGATTCAATATATTTTTTCGCGTTATCCCATGCACCACCAGAATTAGCAAGAAATACAGCAAGTAAAAAACCTGTGGTAATAGAACCCATGAGTAGTCCACCAAGTCCAGTTGGTTTTAACACAATTCCAACAACTACTGGAGAAGCCACTGCCATTAAACTAGGTAAAATCATTTCTTTTAATGCCCTGTTTGTACTAATTTCT
>JAUWYM010000112.1 GCA_030615845.1 Thermoplasmatota archaeon
GGAGAGGAGAAAATTGATAAAACCACTGTTCTCACAAAGGAACAAAAGGATATTTTTGGGAAGCTGGGGTTTAAAGATAAACTTATTCAAGGCTTGTAGCCTATAAAACCCTGAAAGTCAGGTTATTAAGATACTCCATTCTACATTTTGTGCATCGATATTTCCAATGTTTTTGATATCTATGGTTACACCAATTCCACCTTTGATAGCTCCTATCTTAATCATACTATAATCAAAGAAAGCAAGAGTTGGGTCTCCAAACAGGTTTAGCTCATAATAAACCCATCGCATACACGCCTGATTGATCCGATAAAGATTGTCTTCCTTGGAATCTTGATTCGCTCGACCGATCACTGGAGTATTCTCGGCGAATACAGCATCCCAAAATTGCCTATGAAAATGTTGCGAAGGACCGCTAGTACTACCCAGAGAGCCCCATCCATATCGAGCATTCATGATTACAGCGAAAGCTGCTTTGTCTGTTTTTACAGTAAAATATTCTGCAATACAATCACCATGATCAAATCCCCCTGCCATACATCCTTGGGAATAGATAAAACATGGTTCTATGTTTGTAAGAGAAGGAATATCATCATTACCCATCTTCATATTATATGTGTAGCTAGAATGTCCAAAGTGATTTATGATACGGGCGCCGTTATTTATTCGACTGATAATTTCTGATTTCGGCCAATTATTACCTGGCCAATCCCGATCATACAGAGTATCAATGGTATATTGAGTTGAAGGGATACCAACCGTAGTATACATATTGGCGTTTGATCCATTAATAAGCTCATCCATGGAATCGCCGCCCCAAGTGAGAGGATAATCAGGCGGCCCCCATAGGTATTCTCCAACCATTAAAGCCTGACCGTCAGAGTAGCCACCAGAGTTTAGATACGATATAGTTTTGCCAACGAAAGTATCAACCTCGCTTGTACTGCCAACACATGCTCTTCCAACATATACCTCTGCAATGAGATCGACATCCTCACCGTCTTCGCCGTCATCTGGTTCCCCCCAACGTTCATCCTCATCATAATTGTAGGTGCCATCTAAACATGCATAGTAGAGATCAGATGGCATAAAGGTTGTATCTCCTCCATTCCAAGCTCTAACCCATAGGTCTTTTGCAGGAACAACATCATTATCGCCACCTATGAGAACATACTCAATTCCACTATTTATATATTCTTCTTTAATAAAATCTCTGATATCTTCTGATGTGACACTACCGGAAAATATGGAAATATCCTTTAATGTTTTAATCTCTGTTATAATGCCATCAGCATTATGTGCATTTTTTAAAGGTTCAAAATTATCTTTTAATTCTTCAGCAGTCAATATAAGAAGATCATAATTATCAGAAGAAACAGGCCTTGCTGCTTCGTCAGTATATGAATCAGCAGTTAAAGGGTTATCAACTTTTTGTACTACCTCAAGTTTATCCCCCTCTAAATTTCGGAACAATGAGCTTATTTTCCCATTTTTTATTGTTTTTACAACGACAGTCATATCCTTAAAGTAGTAGATCTCTCCAGAAATAGGTATGTACTGAACGGGATAAAGCAGAAGAACAAGAATCTCATATCCTCTGAAATTATACGTTCCAATCTCTGTAAAAAATGTTTTTGGTAATATTTCTTCGGAGGTATATTCCAATTCATCTTGAATTGGAGTGGAAAGTGAATTAATTTCTGATAATTTAACAGGTTCTCTAACAGGTTCAACATCGAAACCTGAACCTAAGAACACCTCTTCACCAGGAATGACTTCAATCTCTGTAATTTCAGTTCCTTGAGGTAGAAGCAGATTTACTCCATACGCAGGTAAATTTGGTTCGCCAATATTACCAACCCCTGGAGAATTTGACATTACTATCTGGTCATAAACAGTATCATCTATTATCACTTGGTTTATAGATGGCACATCAAAAGAATATGTCTTCGTAATTTTATTATAGCCATTGTCCCCATCTGCAGCAGCAAAAACAGAACATGTTGCCAAGAGCAATACAATAGTAACAAATAATGCCTTAAAATGAACAATAGTTTTATTGTTATTGTTATTCATATTTTTCCCCTTATGTTTTAATTAACAGATGTTAGTTTAAAAATATATCTGTTTGTATTTATATAGTATATGGCCAGATATATAAATATATTGATAAATAATAACTAATTTAAAAAATTCTTGAAATCGATTACAAAAACCCTTTAAATATGATATCAATTCCCACATAATATGATGTATCCTTTAGATGAATTTAAAAGAGAAATTACATCAGGGTTGAAAAAAGTTCTATACAAATTAAAGTATGATGGCGATATTAAATTAGAAATTTCCCCAGAAAATATGGGAGACTTTGCATTTCCGTGTTTTTCTTTGGCAGCTATCGCTAAAAAATCTCCTCAAGATATAGCAAAAGAAACCGCTAACAATATTGAGAAGAGTACATGGATTGAAAAAGTTGAAGCTAAAGGCGGATACGTAAATTTCTTTGTAGACACAAAATCTCTCATTGCTGCTACATTACAGTCGATCCTCAATAAAAAGGAAAACTATGGAAAACTACAAAAGAAGAACAAAAAAGTCATTATAGAGCATACATCGGCAAATCCTACGGGCCCCCTGCATGTTGGCAGAGCGCGTAACCCCATCATCGGAGATACGCTCGTGCGAATTTTCAGAGTCGCAGGATATGACGTTGAATCCCAGTTTTATCTTGATGATTTGGGTAAACAAGTAGCCACCCTTGCATGGGGAGTTGATAAGTTTTATCCAGGAGGTTCTGCAGATTTATCAGCTCATAAAGCAGTTAAATACTACCAGAAATCGAGCAATCTTATGCAAGAAGACAAGAAAGTTGCAGATGAAATCAGTGGACTAGTTAAAAGAAGTGAAAGTGGAGAATCTGAGATTATAGAACGTATACGCGATGCATATAAACCTGTTTTGGAGGGGAAGGGAGGGATACAAAAAAGTCTTAATCGAATAAATATAACTATTGACAAATATGTTCCTGAATCAGAATTTGTAAGGGATAAAAGCGTTGATAATGTTGTAGAGAGATTGAAACAGTTGCCGTATTGTCATGAGGAAGACGGAGCTTTTTATTTGGATTTGGAATCCTTTGGAATTCAGGGAAGAGATACAAGATTTTTTTTCACTAGAAAAGACGGAACGACCCTTTACGCCACGAGAGACATAGCTTATCATCTGTGGAAGGCAAAACATGCAGATATTCTGATAAACGTTCTTGGTGAAGATCATAAACTTGAATCAAAACAGGTAGAGATAGCATTGAAACTACTAGATACTAAGATTGTACCAAAGGTAGTATTCTATGCGTTTGTTTCCCTGCCAGGGGGAAAAATGTCGACAAGACGAGGGCTTGTTGTTTATTTAGATGAACTTATAGACGAATGTATCGATAGGGCGTATGAAGAAGTGAAAAAAAGAAGAGGCGGGGAGCTCTCTAAAAGTAAGATGAAAAACATCGCAGAAATTGTAGGAATTGGTTCTTTACGATATAACATTATAAAGGTACAACCAGAGAAAGACATTGTTTTCAAATGGGAAGAAGCACTAAATTTTGAAGGAAATGCAGTACCATTCATTCAATATGCGCATGCAAGAGCATGTAGTATCCTATCAAAGGTAAAGGACAAACGAAGAGATTTTGATTCAAATCTTTTGAACCATAAATCAGAAGTTACATTGATAAAACAACTGGCAAGATTTCCACTAATAATCGAAGATGCTAATAGCGGATGTAAGCCACATATCATTGCAAATTATCTCTTTGAAACTGCATCAAAATTTAATCAATTCTACCGAGACTGCCCAGTTCTTCCAGAAAAAAACGCTATAATGCGAAACTCCCGGATTTCCTTAGTTGATGCAACAAGAATCGTTCTCAACAATGCTCTTAACCTCCTTGGGATCTCTGCGCCAGAGGAAATGTAATGGATTATAGACTAATACATTGTAATTCATTACTAAAAAAAATTACAAAAAAGGACACCCTTTTTAATGGAACATACTGCATAGACCCATATCAAAACTGCGAATTCGGCTGTCTCTATTGCGATTCATCGTTTGATAAAACAATTTATGTTAAGAAAAATGCTGTTGAAACCCTTGAAAATGAGCTGCAAACAGTAGAAAAAGGAGTTATCATCGTTGGCTCTGTTCATGACCCCTATCAAAAAGCAGAACAAAAATATGAAATCACAAAAAAGATACTGAAAACTATTAAAAAATATCATTTTCCCTGCCATATTCTTACAAAATCCACCTTGGTTCTTAGAGATATC
>JAUWYM010000004.1 GCA_030615845.1 Thermoplasmatota archaeon
CCAAGTCTTTTACATCGGTTTTTTTGAATTTCAGTTTGTAAATAGGTATCTCGGTTTTTTAGCCATTTCAGTAGTAAGTCTTTTGTTTCATCTGTAATAAATGTTATTCTTGGAGTATCATTTTTCGCTATGCTACCACGAACCCTTACTTTAACTGGATTGTTATTCCATACGATATCATCGGGTTCGATTTCAAGTGCTTCACACCCTATCCTGAGGCCGGATGTGGCAACAAACATGAATAAAGATTTTTCTAACAGGTTAGCATTTTCCAGTAACCGATTTAATTGTTTTGTTGTGAGTATGTTATCTTGGAGAATAGGTCGTGCTTTTACCTTCTTGATCGTGAATTTAATTGTTTTAGGTTTTATAATAATATCATTGTAATCAAGAAAGGATTTAACAGTTGTCAGATGGCATTTTTTTGATACTGGCGCACATGTTAAACTCTGATAATATGTCATAAAGTCTTTGTCAAAATCTCTTTTTTGCGCGATATATTTATCGGCAGTTATCCCAATAAACCCAAAATATCGATTTAATTGTTTTTGATAGCTTTTTATGGTATTCGGCTTCTCATAATTTTTTAGATATTCATTTATTGCTGTCATTTTATCAATACCATAATACACTCTATATTATAAATACTTTTACAAAACTCAAAAAGTATATAAATATATCTTTACATTTATTATCAGAAAATAATTTTTATTAAAAAATTAGTGCGATAAACCTTTCACTCGCTTCACACCGTCAATGTCTTTAATTATCGTTGCAACTGCTTCTGGAACTAAATCCTCCCATGCTTCACTGTGTATCATCCTTCTGCGAATCTCTTTTCCGGAATATTTTTCTCGCTTGAAAAGAGAGGTTTTCCTAACGATATATCCTTTTTCAGAGAACAACTGTTTCGTAAGAGGATTATTAGAAAGGACAACGTCGAAATCTGTAACAATCGAAAGAACGTGAGACACCCATTCTGGTGGGTTATGAATATCAGTAATTGAAACTATCCTGTAATTTGTTACTCCTATAGTATCTAACGATTTTCCGATCATCAATTTCCGCTCATCATAAGAAAAAGGATTTTCTAATGTATTGCTGTATTGCGAAGACCCAATACCAATAATTATCTCATCATACAAGTTACAAATACCTTGTAAAAAGAGAATATGCCCCTTGTGAAACGGTTGAAAACGTCCGATAAATAATGCGTTCATATTCATCATTGAAATAAGAAAGAACAATATTACTTTTGCTTATGTTCCGGAGAAAATATATCTTTCTCCTGTTTCTTTTCCACAGATTTTAAATGAGACTCTGGTTTTTTTTTCTCAGATTCAAGCTCAACCTTTCCCACTATCTTCAGAGGCCTCATCGCTTTTAGCTTTCTCAGAAGCTCTTCTTTTCCCTCACCAACAAGAGCATTCTCTAAAACATCAGAAAGTGTCTCAACAGGGACAATCTCAATTTTTCCTTTGTATTTTTCTTCAATTAATACATCATTAAGATTTGCCTTAGGAATCAAAACTTTTTTGATTCCAGTCGATGCAGCTGCCTCTATTTTTGCAGTAACCCCACCAATAGGAAGAACAGTACCTCGAATACTAATAGAACCAGTCATAGCGACATCCTGCCGTACATAGACATTTTCCATCGCAGAAATAACAGCAGTAATAAGCGATACACTTGCAGAATCCCCCTCAACACCTTCATAGGTGCCAATGAATTGGATATGAATGTCATGTTTTGAAATATCTCTTCCCATATATTTTTTGATGATAGCAGAAATATTTTGAACAGACTCTTTTGCAATTTCCCCAAGCTTACCTGTCGCAATCACCTTTCCTTCAGACTGTGACCCTGCAGGAGTAACCTCTGCAACAATAGGAAGAACCAGCCCTGAAAACTCGCTCATCGATGGATCAGCAGAATGCACAGCAAGCCCATTCACTGCACCAATCTCTTTCCCCTTTGTTCGAAACGAACGATATTCCTTCTGAGACTCCAATGCTCTATCAACGACTTGCTGTTCAAGGGATCTCGCTATTTTCTTCGCATCAATGACATGCTCTTGAGTTACTAATTTATCTCCCCGTTCAAATGCAATGTCTCCAGCAACTCGTACAAGTCCACCGAGTTCTCTTAACCGAAGGGATAGTTTTCCTTTTCTCCCTGCTCTTCTTTGCGCTTCATGAATAGTTTCTGCAACTGCTTCTTTATTGAAATGAGATATTCTTTCATCCTTTTTTATCTCCTGGGCGACAAAACGAATAAGTTTCTCTCTGTTTTCAT
This sequence comes from Thermoplasmatota archaeon, assembly GCA_030615845.1. Classification (GTDB taxonomy): domain Archaea; phylum Thermoplasmatota; class E2; order DHVEG-1; family DHVEG-1; genus JAUWYM01. The sequence continues at coordinate 2,296 of JAUWYM010000004.1, forward strand.
CGGTGTCATCCATAGTACTGTTCAGATAGATTTCATAGCCATATCCTCTAATTCTCGAACGTAAGGCAGGGTGCATTCCTCTCAGTGCATCTAAATTACCTGCGGAAACCAGGATAAAGTTGCATGATGCAGGCTCTGTTTTCACCATTGCTCCAAAACTTCGTTCTGACTGCCCTGTAATTTGAAACTTTTTCTCTTGGATTGCCGTTAAGAGATGTTGTTGCGATGGAAGACTCAGCGTATTTATTTCATCAATATAGAGAACGCCTTTATGTGCTCGATGTATAGCACCTGCTTCAACAAGCTGATGCGGGGGTGTCTCAAGTCCTGCAGATTGAAAGGGATCATGTCGAACGTCTCCAAGAAGCGCTCCTGAATGTGCAGCTGTGGCATCAATAAATGGAGGCGCATCATCTTTTTCATGGGAAACCAGTATTTTTGGAACCTGCTGTAGTCCTTTCCTCTGAGCAAATCCCCCTCTTGCTACAATGATATAGATCATAAAAGCAAAAATTCCGCCAAAAAGAATATACTCAAGATGTCCTGTTACTATGGCTCCCAGTACTGATATGACAACGATAAGGAGGACAATTGAAATCATTAAACTATTTTGTTGTTCTGTTTTCTTTTTTGCTTCATCTCGTTGAACCTTAATTATCTCTTTTGCCTTCCCACCAGGTACAACTCGTATATGTGGTGTATTTGTATCATCGTTGTTAGGATATGCGATGATGTCTTCTAATTGGCCTTTCGGTAAAAACTCTGTCATTGCTCGAGCTACCATCGATTTTCCGGTTCCTGGATCTCCGATAAGCATGACATGTCTTTTCTGTTCTGCAGCCTTCCGAATAATGTTAACGGTTTTATCCTGTCCTATTACTTGATTTAGGAGGCTTTCTGGAACTTTGATATCTTTTGTCGTATCGAATTTAATTTTTTTAATCCATTCCTTGATAGGAGGTAACTCTTCTTTTTTCTGTTCTTTTGATTCATTCTGTTTTTCTGTCAATTTTGTCACCGTTTACAAAACTTGCTTATATATGATCATTATATATATTTTAATAGCTTCAGATTTATACAGATATAGCAAGTACGTATATCAATTTTTCTTTAGAGGCACTATCCGCTGACTTTATAATACAATATGCGATACAGCAGTCGCAATGACATTTGACAGAAAAACACTGGTGATTCCAGATAGAACTAGATTTGAGGAACAAATTATTTCTACAAAAGGAGACGTTGTTATTGGAGATAGATCCTTACTTCAATTCAGCATCAACACAGATGGGAGAATATTTATTGGAGAGCATGTCATAACAGGAGGAAATCTTGAGGCATCAAACGATGTTCGAATCGATATCTTTTCAAACATTGGTGGAGATATACAAAGTGGAGGAAACGTCTATCTTGGAGAAAAGGTGAAAGTGAAAGGAAAACTCTCTTTAAAAGGGGATCTTGATGTCGGAGATAGTGTTGAAATTGAAAGCGGATTTGAAGCAAAGGGTTGGATAAATATTCGTAGCCCAATACCAGTTGTTATATATATCTTTATATATCTATTGCAGCTTTTGAAGGTAGGGCATAGCGAAGAAATAGAACGAATACTTGAAGAACTTGAACAAAACGATGGAAAAACTATACCTATCTCAGAATCATTTCTTTTTATCCCTAATAATTCAATTATTGGACTTTCAAAATCACAGGTAGATTACAACATTCGCATTGGGAAAGAATGCAAGGTTCTAGGAAATTATGACATAAAAGGAAACATCTATGTTGATGACAGATCAGATGTGTATGGAACATTACATGCCACAGAAGATGTGTTTTGCGGAAAAAAAGTAAAAGTACATGGAAACATCATCTCAAATGGTGTTGTCAATATTGGTGAAAAAACCCATGTGGTCGGCAATGTGTCAGCAGATAAAATTCTCCTATCAAAAACGGCAACTGTTCAAGGAACACTTCTTGCAAAAAAAGGTATCTCCTTTATTGATTCATCAAAAGAGGAGGCGACTGAAAAAGTTAAACGATTTGAAAACGATGCAGATGTTGTTGATGAAGTAAAGGAAATGTTGGAGTAGAAAACAATGCAGCTCGGTATAGTTGGAAAACCAAATGTTGGAAAATCCACCTTTTTTAATGCTGCAACAGAGGCACATGCAGAGATTGCAAACTATCCTTTCACAACCATTGATGCCAATCGCGGGGTCATGTATATACGGAAACCCTGCCCTTGTAAAGATTTTAAAGTGACCTGTACGCCACACAACTCGAAATGTAGCGATGGAACACGGTTTGTACCCATTGAAGCAATTGATGTCGCAGGACTGGTTCCTGATGCTCATAAAGGAAAAGGTCTTGGAAATAAATTTCTCGATGATTTACGACAAGCTCATGCCCTTATTCATATTGTTGATGCATCTGGTAGTACTGATGAAGAAGGCAATCCTTGCAAGATTGGTACGTATGATCCTTTAAATGATGTCGAGTTTTTAGAAAAGGAAATCACGTATTGGCTTTTTGGCATTATTAAAAAAAGTTGGGAGAAAATCGCACGACAATCTGAACTCGAAGGAAAAAAAATTGAACGGATGCTTGCCGAGCAATTAACTGGTCTAGGAATCAAAGAAGAACATATCCTCAGTGCCCTTAAAAAGATAAACCTCGATCGTTCCAAACCATCTCAATGGACAGATGATGATATCCTTAAACTTTCTGATTATGTACAACTAATTAGTAAACCTACCATTATCGCGTTTAATAAGTGTGATAAAACACCAGAAAGCTTTATGGCAAAAATGGATGAGTTAAAAGACTACATTGTCGTTCCAACAAGTGCTGAAAGTGAACTTGCATTAAGTAATGCCTCAGGGAAGGGAATCATTGACTACGTTCCAGGTAGTAGTGATTTTACCATTATAAAAAAAGATGAGATTTTAGAGAAGCAGATGAAGGCGCTTGAATACATTAAAAGTCATGTGCTTGCTAAATATGGTTCCACTGGTATTCAAAAATGCATAGAAGAAGCAGTCAAAATACTTGATCTCATCGTGGTATACCCAGTGGAGGATGATACCCATCTTACTGATAAAGAAGGAAGAATTCTTCCAGATGCCTATATGGTTCCTCGAGGTTCTACCGCCAAAGATCTGGCCTATAAAGTCCATACCGATCTAGGGGATCATTTTATACGAGCCATTGATGCACGAACCCATCGGGTTATTGGTGCAGATCATACGTTAAATGATGGGGATGTAATAAGTATCATCGCAGATGCATAAACTCTCAGTATATCAACATACATATGAATCTGCATATTCTATGAAATAATGATCTAAGTAGCATGTGCATACTTATCTACAAAACAAGTTTTTAAATACATCTGTCATTACTTTTTTTGGGATCACTCAAACCATTCTTTTAATAGGAGGGAAAGCGTGCCTAGAAGAAACATCAATAAGATTGCACTATCGAAAAATATCAAGAAAAACTCTTATTCAAAAAACAAGAGAAACAAAAAAATTGGTTTGGAGGAACTCCCCTTTACAACGATAAAAGTTACCCTCCGCATGTTAAAATGGATTTTTGTGTTGATTTTTATCTACATCGCAGTTAGTATTGTGTTCCTTATCGTGCAGGGTGGGGATGAACAAATACGAAACATAATTGTCTATAGTGTTAGTGGGTTCTTCACATTTTTCATGGGATACTTTGGATGGATGTTTGCACGAAGCGTCTCAGAGATTGTGAGTGGTAAAAAACTTCAAGAAGATGGGTTTTAATAACTCGTTTTCTTTCTTCTTTTTGAGGTACAGTTGTTGATCATCTTTGATAATCATATGCATCTCCGGCGAGACGGACGGTTTTTAGAGGCAGTGAAAGATTTTACAAGAGCAGGTGGGACACATTTTGTCTTATGTCAATATCCCATCCCTTCATTAGTAATTAAGGAAAAAAGCCACAAGTCTTGTTATCGTGAGACATTGAAAATGGCGGAGGAAATTCGTTCTGAAGTTGATGTGGGTGTTTTTGTTACTGTTGGTCCGTATCCAGTTGATTATTTGAAGTTGAATGAGGTATTTGGACGGGAGAAGACGATTGAGGTTATGAAAAAGGGGATGGATGAGGCAGCAGATCTTTGTGCAGAGAAGCTGTGTATTGCTATTGGGGAGATTGGACGTCCGCATTTTCCTGTTGACCAGCAAGTACTTGATGATTCCAATGAGATCCTTTTGTATGGTATGGAGAAGGCAAAAGATGTTGGTGTTCCTGTTGTGTTACATACGGAGAGTACGACTCCAAAACAATGCAGGGAGCTTATGGAGATGGGAAGAGACGTTGGTTTGTCCGCAGATAAGATAGTGAAGCATTTTGCTCCTCCATTGATTCGAAAGGAGGAAAACTTTGGCCTTATGCCTTCTGTTCTTGCAAGTAAAAAAAATATAGTCGAAGCACTTAAGAAAGGTTCACGTTTTCTCATGGAAACAGATTATATAGATGATCCCAGACGTCCTGGTGCTGTTCTTGGTCCAAAAACCGTTCCGAAACTCACGAAAAAACTACTTGATGCTGAGGTGATGAATGAAAACCAAGCATTTGAAATCCATGTGAAAAACCCTCAAAAGACATACGATATTGATTTGGAAGAATAAACCTTATGGGAACCAAAATAGATTTTTTTTGTTTTTGAAATACAGTTTTAAAGTAACAAACTATTAATTGACAAAAAATATGGGAGATACGATGTCAACATTTAGAGGATTCATTGCGATAGATATCGATGCAACGCCAGGTATTATGGAGTTTGAAAAAGAAATTAAAAAGACTGATGCTGATGTAAAACTCGTTGAACCGCAAAATATTCACATTACTGTAAAGTTTCTTGGAGATGTAGATGAAAATCTAATTGATGAGATTGAACAAATTATGAAAGATTCTGTTAAAGAAATAAAACCTTTTACCATACAATTGAAAGGAACTGGTGTTTTTCCAAATCAAAACTATATTAGAGTTATCTGGATTGGAATAAAAGAAGCACAAGGTATAGAAACCATTTCAAATTCCATTGACGAAAAACTATCAAAACTCGGTTTCAAAAAAGAAAAAAGAGGTTTTTCGCCTCACCTTACAATAGGGCGCGTAAAAACAGCAAAAAATAAGCAACGTTTGCTAGATATAATAGAAAACTACGTCGATGTAGAATTCAGTAGACAAGAAATAAACTCGATAAAGCTTAAGAAAAGCGACCTCACCTCCAAAGGACCGATTTATACAACAATAAGAGACGCTGCATTATAGGGGTGGTGAAAACAATAGATAACTGGTTGTTAGTCTTAGGACTCCTTCATCTCATACTTTTTGTAATGAGCATGTTTTTATTTATACCAAAAAAGATTTTTAAAACAACTCTTCCAGAATATAACCAGATATTTGTTACTCATTTAAAATATCTTTTGATTATTTTTGGAGTTGTTGCACTTCATCTCATTGAAGTCAACATGTTAGACCCATATTTTACAAATATAGTTGGCGTTGATTTTGCTAGCAACCTCCAGATGCTTGAAGACGGGGTTGTTTATTGGTTTTCGCAGAATTGGATGCCAGCGCTTGTCTCTTTTTTTGTGGTCATATATATTGTCGTATATCCATTTACCCTGTGGTTCTCACCGCTGTATTTCATACTTACTGATGATAAAAAAGCAATGAAAACACTTGCATATGGGCTGGTATTACTATATATTATGGCGTTGCCTTTCTATCTATTCTTCCCAGTAACAAATGTGTACACATTTTATGGAGCAGAATCAGCACTTGAAACAGTCATCCCTAATGTTGAACACTTCTTCTATTCAACCACTACCTCAAATAATTGTCTTCCATCGCTTCACGTCGCTATGACGCTTCTTATAGCAAAGTCTGTATATGTAACAAAAAACAAAAAATATACATATTTTGCATATTTCTGTGCAGTTTCAGTTATTTTCTCAGTTATTTATTTAGCTATTCACTGGATTACCGATGTCCTATGCGGCATTATACTAGCGTTTTCGGTATTTTATCTTCAAAACCGATTTATCAAGGAGGAATAAATGATAAGAGATTCAGAAAAGATTGAAAAACAAGTACTTCAGCAAATCACTCCAACAAAAAAAGATCGGGAAACATTAGAGAAGACGATAAAGGAACTTAAAGATAAAGTGACAGAAGAGATAGAAAAAAACGATATACCTGCATCAATTGAGCTTGTTGGATCAACTGCAAAAGATACATACCTGACAAATTCGTTGGATATTGATTTATTTCTCATATTTCCTGCAAGTATTTCAAGAGAACATCTTCAGGAGATGGGGCTTTCAATAGGCCAATATATCCTTGAAAAGAAAGAAGAATGTTTTGCGGAACATCCATATATTAGAGGGTATTTCAAAGGATATAAAACCGAGATTGTCCCATGCTACAAGATTGAATCTGCCTCGCAGAAACTCTCAGCAGTTGATAGGACACCACTTCATACCAAGTATGTAAAAGAACATCTTGCAGAAAAACAAAAAAACGAAGTGAGACTCTTTAAACAGTTTTTGAAGGGAATAGATTGTTATGGAGCTGAAGCTGAAGTTGAAGGTTTTTCAGGCTATTTATGTGAAATACTTGTTTTGAAATATGGTTCCTTTCAAAATTTGCTTTTGCATGTTCAACACTGGCACTATGGTAAACAATTATCCTTAAATACTGGGACATTTCCTCGTTTTGACACACCATTAATATTTATCGACCCAGTTGATAATGAAAGGAATGTTTCATCAGCATTATCGAAAGAAAAATTCAATCTTTTTGTAAAAGCATGCAAAGAATACATAAAAAAACCACGAATCACTTTTTTCTTTCCAAATAAGATAAAACCATGGCCACTTGATAAAATCAGAAATGAAACCAAGACACGTGAATTTATTGGAGTGAAAATAAAAAAACCAGATATCATCGCAGAAAATCTTTATCCTCAAGTCAGAAAAGCGATGCGGTCAGTAATCGATCTTTGCGTGAAATACGACTTTCCAATAATGGACTCATTCTTTCATATAAATGATAACTCGATTTATATTATACTTCTTCCTGAAAAAAGTAAACTTTCAAAGACGATGTTTCATATGGGTCCACCAGTTGACTTGAAATCAAATGCAGATGATTTCATTAAAAAATGGGTAAATAATCCAAGGACAATCAAAAAACCCTTTGAAAAAGATAAACGATTATATGCAGAAATAGAACGGGAATATGTGGAGATTAAAAAACTTTTGAAAGAACAAATAAAAAATCTAAGTCTTGGAAAACATATTGATCTTATTGTTCAAAAAGATTTTACTATTTTAGAACACCAGGATCTTTTCAAAGAAAATCTATGTACTCTCTGGACAGGATATCTTGATAAAAAGATGCCTTGGGAACGATAAATCTTCCAAGTCACAAGCTATTCCTTAATAACCCCTTGAAATTTAAATAGGTAGCTTTATAGTAAAGGTACATCCTTTACCAATTTCACTTGTCGCCCAAATCTTCCCCTTATGCTTCTTAATTATCTCCTTACATATATATAAGCCAAGTCCTGCACCTTCGTTTTCCCGATCCTCACCCGTATATGCCTGATAGAGTTTTGTGAAGATCTTCTTGAGTTCACCACTTGAAATACCAACACCGGTATCTTCAACGGTTATGAGAAGGTGATCTTCTTCTACCTTTGCTTTCAGTGTAATGGATCCATAATCAGTAAATTTAATCGCATTTCCCAAAAGATTCTTCAGAACTTGCGACAAACGATATTTATCCGCAAGTATCTTAGGGAGATCCTTTGGAATTTCTTTAATAAACTTCAAGTTCTTATTTTCTATAGCGGGTTTTATATCTTCTGAAGCGTCGTCAAGAATCTTTCCTGTATCAATCTTTTCCATATTAAACCGCATAGTATCGGTATCAAGTCGAGAGACATCCAAAATATCATTTACTAAAAGCGACAACCGCTCTGCGTTTCTCAAAGCAATTCTTGCCCAACTTTTAATTTTTTCATCGACATCTTTATCAGATTCAATAAGCTCCAAATAGCCTTTTATCGGAGTAACCGGAGATTTAAGTTCATGTGCAGCGATATTCATAAACTCAGTTCGAAGGTTTTCAGATTTTTTCAACTCTCGTACTACTTTCTCTCGTTCTGAAACATCTCTTACTGTACATTCAATGCCAACAAAACTCCCTCCTTTTTTTAAAGGAGCAATATTTGTTTCAACAGGGATTTCATAGCCCTCTTCATGTATTATCCCTAGTTCTATGTTTTCCATCTTCTGATCGTTTTTCCTTATATCAACTATAATCTGCTGGAATGCATAGACAGATGATTCTGAAAGATAATCTTTAAATGAGGTTGCCAAAATTTTGCTTTTCCATCTTCCCATCAGCTTTTCTAGTGAAGGATTTATATAGGTGAGTCTTCCAAGAACATCGGTAGTAAAAACACCATCAGCTGATGTTTCTGCAAGCACTCGATATTTTTCTTCAGATTTTACAAGTTCATCCCATACTTTTTTCTGCTCCGTAATATCTTTTGCATTACCAACAATGGCAACCGCCTCATCTTTCTCATCAAATATTACTGAACGAATATCGCTAATCCAGCGATAACCAAGGTTTTTGTGTTTAATGCGATATTCTAACGCTTGGACGGCATCTTTTTCCTCTTTATGATTCACGATTTTATTAAAATGTTCTCTTAGAATCTTTCTATCATCAGGATGAACGAGATCGTTCATCTTTTTTACTCCAAACGAGATAATCTCTTCAGGAGTATATCCTACTACTTTTATTGAAGATGGACTCACATAATCATACGTATTTGCCTTTATGTTCAACTGATATATCATATCAAGAGATTTTTCGAGAACAACCCTGAATTTTTCTTCACTTTCTCTCAATGCGTTCTCTATTTTTTTACGATTAGTAATGTTTCGAAAGATACCGCAGGTGGAAAAAGGTTTGCCATCCTTAAAGCGACAACTGATGCTTCCTTCTACAATTATTTTCCTGCCATCTTTGGTTACAAACGAGGCTTCAACGTTTTCAATATTTTCTCCAGACATAATCCGCTTGAATATTTTCATGCAATGTTCTTTACTTTCTGGATGAATGATATCAAAAACAGAGAGATTAGTGATTTCATCTTCACTATAACCAAGGGTTTCTCTCCATGTGCGATTGACACACGAAAAAGATCCATCTGGTTTGACTGCTTGGATAATATCATTAGCATTTTCAAACAGGTCGCGATACTTCTCTTCACTTTCTTTCAGTGCGTTCTCCATCTTTTTACGCTTAGTGACGTCAGAAATCACGACAAGATCTGCTACTATCTTCCCATTTTCATCTTTTATTGGAGTGGCTTGTATCATCCCAATTCGTTTTTTCCCATTTTTTGCGATAAAATCGAGTTCATAAGGAGCGATTTTCTCGCCAAGCATTCTTTGAATGAATTTTTTCTTAACCTTTACCTTACTTTCCTTAGGTAAAAAAGGCAGCTTAAGAAGGTTCTGTCCAATAATTTCTTCTGGCTTGTATTGAAGCCAGTCGCATATTCTTCCATTTGCATCTAAGAGAGTCCCTTTTTTGTCTAAGAGTACAATTGCTTCAGGAGAAAACTCAAAGATTGTTCTATATTTTTTTTCGTTTTCCAAAGGTGCTTCTTTTGTCTTTTTCAGATATGTTATATCCTTTGAGATTACTAAAACAGCTGTTATTTGACCAGTCATATAATCTTTTACAGGGCTTAATGTTCTAAGAAACCATTTGTCATTTTTGTTATGTTCATCTTTAATGGGCTTACCATTTTTAAAGACCTGTTTTATTTTATCAATAAACTCTTTAGTTTCTTCTGGTGAGTGAAGCTCGCTAATAGTTTTACCTAAGAGTTGATCCTTTGATAGATTAGAACGTGACAAAAGTTCGTTATTTACCAGGAGATATCGGTACTCTCTGTCGAGCAAATATATGGAGTCGCCTGTATATTCCATTACTGAATTGAGTCTTCGTTCTATCTCTTTTTGTTCAGAGATATCTCGGATAACTCCAATAGAGCCGATTACTTTTCCTTCATTGTCCTTTAATACGCTTAATGATATATCGACGTCAAGTGATTCATCGTTTTTTCTAAGAATCTTGGTTTCCAAATGATGCTGCCTTCCCTTCTGTCTTACGTTTTCTGCACGTATTTTCTTCCATTCTTCAGGTGGATATAGTAAGTTGACAGGCATCTTGAATAGATCTTTTTTGTCCATGTTTAAAAGTTCTTCAGCATACTTATTCCAGGAGATAATGCGTTCGTTTTTATCTGCGAGGATTACAGCGACCGCGTAATTTTCAAAAATCGTTCGGTATATTTCTTTGAAGTTTTCTGGTTCGATAGCATCCTCTATTCTTCTTATCTCATCTTCAGCAAAACAAATTGTCTTATCAGCTTTATCATCTGATGATTTCTCAATCATCTGAAGATCTTCAAAGCTGCATTGTGATTTTCCTTGAAGTCTCCCTAGTTTTTCTTCTTTTTTTAATATTTTTACAATTTCAGGTTCGTCTTTCATTTTTTGGCATCCCATCCAAATCTGTTGCAAATATAGACGTTTTACCTATATATTAAATCTAATCTTTTAATATATTGTCCACTCTTTCCAGCATGGTGTCTTTATCAAATGGTTTCATGATGTAATCTGCGAGACCTTCATCTAAAAGTACTTGTTTTCTTTTATCTGATATTTCTAGAACACTCATAAATGCTACTTTGATGTCGCTGTTTTTCTTTTTGATGCGATTGAATACATCCCATCCACTCATTCCGGGCATCATAATATCTAAGAGCACCAGATCTACTTTTTCTTTCTCAAGCTTTCTTAGACATTCT
>JAUWYM010000147.1 GCA_030615845.1 Thermoplasmatota archaeon
CGATTGTAACAGCTCTTTTGCCCTTACTACGTTTACGTAGGTTTTTCCATATTCTAGGTGGAATTGTTACATCATTTTCTTCTAGAAACGTTCTTATACATGACATACGGCTTATTCGCGTCAATGGTGCATAATCTTGGAGATTTTGCCAAAATGTTATTACATCTTGTTCATAGTCCCTTCTATCGTTGAAGTAGCTTTTAGGGTCTGCATTTATTGTTCCGAAGTATTTTTTCAGGTGCATACGGTATGTTTTTTGTGTTCCTTTTGCTGGAAAACCCTTTACAAATTCGTTGATTTTATTCATTTTTTCATCAGCCTTACAGTGTTGGTCATTTACAAATTTACTGGTTTTATTCATTTTTTCACTAAACTTATATAGTGTTGATAATATTTATACTTGTCGTTGGCGAAAAGGAATATTAGTTTTCCTGGTGGTAAAAAAGTAGATGCAGACTACAAAGGTTTTACAATTAAGACAGACCAACACATACGTGAAGGAGGTGAAGGGGCTGCTCCTGAACCGTTCTCATTATTTATTGCATCAATTGGTACATGCACAGGATTGTATGTTCTTAGTTTCTGTCAAAAACGAAACATTCCAACAGACAACATAACTCTCCTGCTGCAGCTGGAAAAAAACAAAGAAACACATATGATTGAGAAAATATCTATAAAGATACAAGTCCCAGAAGATTTTCCAGAGAGCTACAAAAAAGCGGTGCTAAAAACAGCGAACTTATGTACGGTAAAAAAACATTTGGAAAAACCACCAGAAATCGAAATTTTTTTTTGACTAAAGGCTAGTCATCATCTTTATGTACATCATATCCATTGACATTTGAGTGGTAGTAAGATGACAACAACGTTAATTATTGGGACACAATGGGGTGATGAAGGCAAAGGAAAGGTTGTTGATTATTTCTCAAAAAATGCGGACTATGTCGTACGGTACCATGGAGGCAATAATGCCGGTCACACTATAAAAGTTGGTGAAGAAGTCTACAAACTTCATTTAATCCCCTCAGGAGTAATACAGGGAAAAACTGGTGTAATTGGTAATGGGGTAGTGCTAGATCCTGAAATGTTGATTAAAGAAATAGATGAACTTACAAAAAGAGGGATCAAACCAAAAATTCTCATAAGTGATCGAACAAACATTATTATGCCATATCATAAAATTTTAGATGGCGCAGAAGAAAAATATCTGGGTGATAAAAAAATAGGTACCACAAAAAGAGGCATTGGTCCATGCTACAGTGATAAAGTAGCTCGCAGAGGAATACGTACTATAGATCTCACAAATAAAAATAGTTTAAGTAAAAAACTTGATCAGATAATTCCCATTAAGCAAAGAATTCTTGATGTATATAATATAGATAAAAAACTAGATAAAAAAGAAATTTTGGATGCATACATTAGATATGGAGAAAAACTGAAAAATTTTATCACTATAACTCATATAGAGCTAAATAATGCCATAAAAAACGGTAAAAACATTATTTTTGAAGGTGCACAGGGGACAATGCTTGACGTTGATTTTGGAACATACCCCTATACAACCTCATCACATACAATTGCAGGGGGAGCCGCTATTGGTATAGGTATTAGTCCAAAACACATCAACAGCATCATAGGAATAGTTAAGGCATATACAACAAGAGTTGGAGAAGGACCACTGCCAACAGAGTTGTTTGACAAAACAGGTGAGCATCTGCAGCAAAAAGGACATGAGTATGGTACAACAACAAGTAGACCGAGACGATGCGGGTGGCTTGATCTCGTCGTCGTACAGCATTCCTGTATGATATCTGGCATCACGAAACTTGCGATAACAAAACTTGATGTATTAAACGGACTTAAGCAAGTAAAGATATGTACTCAGTATCAGCTTAACAATAGAAAAATAGACTTCTTCCCCGCAAATATTGAAGATGTAAGGAAATGTAAACCAATCTATAAAGAACTTGAAGGATGGAACAAAATAGACAAAGACGCATCAAAACTTTCAGATCTACCAAAAGAAGCACAAGAATACCTTCAATATATCGAAAAAGAACTACAAGTACCAATTGCACTCGTCTCAATTGGTCCGGGGCGAAGAGAAACAATAGAAGTCTAAACAAGTTTTTTAACGTTAATAGCTGTAGCAATCCAGCGTAGATAGGAATTACAAGCTGCTCTAAGAGAACTTACATCCTCTGATTTAATTTTCAAAGAAAGCACATTCTTAGAACGAGAGAGTTCAACATTTGTTTTTGGAATTTTTTGTTTTAACTCAGGAGAAAGCGACACGGCGACAAGTACTGCCTCAGAAGAAGAATCAAAATAAAACATGAAGGATGCATTTTTTTTCATTTTGTCTGAATACGTTTTGCAACAGTCGGCCGCTCTTTATAAAACACCTTGCTGCCGCAATACGGACATTGCATACCAATATTTTTCACGTCAAATTGGACAGGTTTTTTACACAGTCCACATTTATATCCAGTCATACAACATCACTCTGAAATATCTCATATCTTGGCTCTTAATATTTTATCGACATCAAGACCTTGGGCGGTTTTTGGAAGATACGCACCACCAGCAAAAATGTTTCCACATTTTTTACACATCCAAACACCTGTTCCACTGCGTTTCACGGCATTCTTCCCACATTGCGGACATGGATGTTTTCTTTTCTGCTGAATTTCCACATCGCGTACTCTTGTTCTTGTCCGAACTCCGTATCTGGCTTGAAAGCGACCTGCCGAACCTACTTTTTTTGTTCTTTTCGCCATTTATTTCCCTATACTTTTATATAATTGCTTTCGTATTTCACGCCCGTTATCTATAGATGCTTTTATAATTTTTTGTATCTCCTCTCTAGTAAAACTACCATTTAATCCTTTCTGCATAGCACGCAAATCACCATTTGTATCTGTCGCAACCGTAAGTCTTGCATCAGCTATCTCTTCCTCGTCTAGAACGGGATCTACGACAACAACGTTATTAAACTTCACAGAAGTACACGAGATAGAGGGTTCTTTGAGAGGCAAGGGATAATCTTCACCAAGTTCAAAACGTTCTGCAGGAACCTTTGCAGTAGAAAGCGCCGCTAGACATGCAAGAGATGCAGCATCAAATAAGTTACCATCATAATCCAAGATATGCAGATCAATAAATACAATCCAGACTTTCTCTCCAGGTTCAATACAGAGCTTATCTAATTCAATAACATCAGATTCTCGTACGCCTCTATCTACAACTCTTGCAAGTTCAATTGCATCTTCTCGTGGAGGACCTGCCTCAAAATCAGGAGAAGCCAAAGGGATAAGCTCTGCAGCTGTCGTCATAACACCAGAATCAGGTGAATCAGAATATGGTTCACCAACATCCATTTTTATACCAGCCATAACCTGAGTGTTACCGATTTTAACCCTAGCAGATCCTTCTGCTTTACTGACAACACCTGTTTCAATTTCTATCTTTCTATATTCATCGAAATTTCGTCCGTCAACTCGTTTCCCTTGTTCAGCGAGTTTAT
>JAUWYM010000012.1 GCA_030615845.1 Thermoplasmatota archaeon
GGTTCACAATCTTTGGATTCATTCTTTTTTTAGCGCATCCCATCTTGCTAAAAAAGAATGATTATCTCCCAATTATCTATTTCGGGATGTAGCATGCTGGTTCAATCCCTTTTTATCCTCACCACAAAAAAACAAAACAAACAAAAAATTGGTGTTTTTCATTTTATCTCGACCAAGTTATCAGAAATTTTCTATACGAATTGATAGAACAAATAAAGAAAATACTGATGAATATAAGTGGACATTCCAACATTTACGAAATAAACATACTGATATTTCAATGAATTATGATTTAGTAGATGAACATGCTAATAATTTAAATGATAAATTATTGAAAGATTTTAAAGATTATATTGAAAATGAGATAATAAATAGCATTGGAGGTAACTATGTAAATATATTTTCTAATGTTATATGGAAAATAATAGAAAATTCAGTTAAAAGAAAAATGAAAAAATATGTGAAAGCCTACTGCTAAAATATTTGGAAATCAAAAATGTATTCTTTGATACTGTTTCAGGTTCTGTTTCATCATCTTCATTATCAAGCTCAAAATCTACAGTTATAACAGCATCTGGAAATATCAGTCCAGTTGATCTTGTTTCATCAGTAAATCCTTCTGAAGATGCAGTAACACTATACCTTGATGGTATATAATCCTGTAAAGCTGCAACTTCAATACTATAATAACCATCACTACCAGTATCTTGAGATACTTCATTACATGTTATATGAGCTTCCAATGTCCCCTCTGGTCCGCTAACTGTTCCACGAATTAAAACAGGTGCAGTCCATGGTTCTCCTTGTATATATGGTATAAACTCTTGAGTTGTTTGAATAAGGTCAGTAACAACTTGTACTAGTCCCATAACTCTTTGTGCAACTGAAATTATCTTCTGAACTGTTGGTATAAATTCATTTATAACTACGCTTATTAATTCAACAAAGTTATTACATTCTCTAAGACTTTTGATAAGATTAAATGTGTCTTTTAAAGTGTTAAAAAGATCTTGGCATATCCCTTTAGAAGATACTATATATTGTATATCATTAAATATTGTCGATACATAATTTATTGTATTTGTAACCCAGCCACCTGGATTATCTGCCTCGTCATCATATAATGCTAAAACATATCCTAGCGAAGATAAATTTTCATCATAATTACCTAAATTATTTTCTTCTTGCGATTGCGCATTAACTGTTGAAATAAAAGGTAATGACACTATAATTAACGCAGCAAAAACACTTCCGATTAATATTTTCTTTCTCATTATTTTTTCCCCTTTTTAATTTAAATTAAAGTGAAATAAGAGAATAGTAATAAATATATAAACCTTCCCATAAAATATTATGGCGTTAGAGTGAAGTTATAACTAGCTTTGTTTGTATTTAAACCTGTTGGATGTATTTTCTAGATGTGATAAAAGTCAATTAGAACGAATTTCATTCGTGATCGGTTAAGAAAATATAAAGATCAAAATAACATGGTTTCAACAGATTAGATTAAATATTGGTAACAAATTACCAATACTAACCATGACACAGGTAATAAAGACGATCAAAGGACGTAAATATGCTTATGATGTAAAGTGGGATCCAGAAAGGAAGAAACAAATATGGACGTATCAAGGAAGGGTAGAGAAAAAGACCGATCTAGAAAAGTTGAAGGGAGAACTATACAGTGAAATAATGAGGCACGTAAGGATACAAAAGAAAGACCGGAAGGAAATAATGAAAGCTATCCAGGAGGTTTTAGTAAAATACGAGTCCTATTGGTAACTTTTACCAACAAATTCTATGCATCTGACAATATCAAGCTAAAATGGGAGGCATTCTCCTGTTGAAAAACAATCTTCGGCATCTAGTTAAGGTGCTAAATATGAACTATGAATGTAATTGAGCTGCAGCAAAATGCCCTTAACCGATCACGAATGGATTCGAATCTATCAAGTATATATTTTTGAAAATCTTCATAATCTTTGGAAAGTCGTTTCCCTTCCAAAAGTTTTGGTTTGTTTCTACTAAAGAAACAGATCGAATCCATATCCATCTGATCTCCCCCGAAGACGAAGTAATATGGTTTGAAATCTTTCACAAATTCATAATGCAGGAGGGGTTCTCATATTTTATGGTAAATTATTTTACTTAACGAACTTTAAACTATAAAATATTGGTAGAATAAACACGGCAGCTACAAGTGAGGAGGCCGTCATAATTATGACAATTGTTCCAAACTGTTGTATAGCGGGAATATCTACAAAATATACAGAAGCAAGACCTGCAATAGTAGTACAAGCAGCTTCGATAAGAGAAAGACCGGTTTTATCGATAGCTTCCTTTGTTGCCTCCATTTTCGCTTTCCCTTTTGCTATTTCTTCTTTAACCCGTGCAGTGATATGTATACCGTAATCAATACCGATACCGATCATAATAGAAGCAATAGAAATCGTTATGACAGATAACGGGATATCAAGCATCACAAGAAACCCTGGCTCCCAGATGAGAACAAACATGACAGGAATCATCGTTAAAAATCCCCACAACGACGAATTAAATATGATGATAAGTGCTGCGAGTACAATTAAGAGTGCAATAATCATGGAACGCGTTTGTTCATCTAAAAGCTGATTGTTGATCTCCACATTCATTGTGTCTTGACCTGTTAATTTTGAAACACGTCCATTATGAGGTATCACGGTTTTTGATGCTATTGCATTGATCTCATTAACTAATACTTCCAACTCGTCAGTGCTTTTTCCAACAGGGAAGTAAACAAAAACAATAGTCTTTGAATACTCATCATCAACAAGACCCTCCTTTGCGATTCTATCAAATACAATTTCTTCTACACCTGCAAATTCAGTGAGTTTTTCAATGATTACATTTCTCTCAAGCACATCATTAATTTCTTTTAATGCATCTGCAATTGAAGTAACAGTTGCACCTGCACCTCTCATTTCTTCCTCCATAGCGTAGATAGCTTCGATAGTCTCTGGATAGGTGAGACCCTGAGGCTCTGTTTCAATAAGAATCATGTTAATGTTGGTTCCACCACCAAAATTATCTGCATATTCAAAATATTTTTCTACTTCAGTAATGCCTTCGGGAACCATGTCAAAATAGTTAACATCAGTTCGTATACTCGGAAGCACAATAAGAGACATTACAACAAAAAAACAAGCGAGTACTGCAAACCGTTTTTTGTTATCAACAGCAATATTTGCAACAATTCTCCAATCACTGACACGCCCCTTCTTTTCAAACTTTAGGATGATTGCAAGACAAGGGACAAGAACTGTCGCAGAAATAAAACAGAATAAAATACCAATGACACATCCGATACCAAAGGTTACCATCGGAGGCATACTTGATACCATAAGTGAACCAAAACCTATTATTGTCGTAATGGTGGAAAGCAGTACTGCCTTTCCAGTAAGCCGAAGCGTTTTTTCAACTACCTCAACTTTGTCTTCCAGGGCTTGTTCTTCGGAAAATCTATTGAGGATATGAATAGAATAATCAACACCTAAACCAACGAGAAGTGCAACAATTGCAATGGAGAGAAGCGTAAGCTCTGGCATCACCAGCCCAAAAACTCCAAATGTTAAGGCAAGTGCATATGCCAATGGGAGAAAGATGATGATAACTCCTTTAATTGTTCTATTGAAGAAAAAGATGACAATGGAGATAAACACGATTGCTATCGGGAAGATTATTTTCAGACTTTCCATACTTTCTTTTTGCATAGCCTGCTGCATTGCAACAAGACCTGTTACCATCATATCTGAATATCGTGCTTCGCGATCAATAGCTGCTTCAACATTACTAAGTACGGTAAGATAATCAGCCTCATCAGATAGTTGTAAGATAATGACTGCTACTTTATAGGTGTTAATAAAAAGAACTCCTTTCATTTCTTGAACAAGAGTTCTTGCGATATATCGAGAAATAAGGTTCCTATCGTCAGGTATTTCAAATTTCCCGGTTCCTCCAAGTCCTCCAGGAATATTTGGTTTTGCGTTTTCGTCTTTTATAAGTGAAGCAATACTCATTGCGGAAACAATACCGTCTTTTTCTCCTTTGTCAAGATCATAATAGTTTATTTTAGTGCTGACACGATCCATCTCCCGTAAAACGTAGGGGTCTCGTATGTCATCTGCCTCGACATAGATGACTATAGTGGATCCTATCTGGAATTCTTCATTTATTTCTTCCCAAAGCTGCAGCGAAGGATTATCCTTAGGGAGATAACCGGTGAGATCTGAAACCATATATACATTCGTGATCTGAAGAGCAATAATTGCAGTAATTATAGTAAAGACTATGACAACCGCTTTTGGTTGTTTTACTAAGATTTTTGCAATTGTTTTTGTATTCATGCGTTCTCGTCTCGTTTGTAAATTTTTATTCTCACATATTTGGTGTTTCCACCTTTTTTATTTGTTAGATTTGCAATTCTGTTGAGTCTGTCTTCGATTTCTTTTGCTTTTTTTTGTAGAAGTTTAACAGGAGAAACTGCCCGGTAGAGGTAGGGGTTTTTCCCGATACTGTCATTTTTTAGTTTTTCACGATAAATTAACTTTTGTCCATGCATTTTAGAAAGGAGTTCTCTTACTGTGCTTGGATGAAGTTTGGTGCCTTTGATGATTTCTTCACTTCTCGCCCCGTTTTTTCTGAGGAGATATATGTAAATTCTTGATTCAGCTCTCGATTTCAATAGTTCATACACTGCTCTTTCTGTATTTTTGTCTATATGAAACATAGATCTTGTCATTACGTTGCACCAAATTATTTATTATTTTGTTATATTAATATAATTATTTTATTTTATAAGTTTAAATACTTTTTCATTTTGTCGTGTAAAAACCGACAAAACATTATATCGGATCAAAAACGACAAAAAACACAAAATTAGCAAAAAATTTATGACCACAAACCCTGTCTCATATCCCAGATAACATGGATGAAAAAACAAGAATAAAAAAAGATATCGCAATGTTCGAAGAAAACATAAAAAAAACAAAAACCCAGAAGAATCAGAAGAAAATAATAAAACTTGCAAACCAATACTTCGAAGACTCAAAATACTATCTAGAAAAAAAAGACTTCTTCACAGCCTTCGGATGCATAAACTATGCACATGGACTACTTGATGCGATTCTAAAATTTTAATCAAACACTATCTTTACGATATCATCTTCTTTTACAGATAATTTTTTTGCTGCACTTCCTTGATTTATCCCTATTTCAAAAAAATTGCTACTTCCAATGGTTGCAAGCATCTCCCGTTTTTTTACAAAACCATAAGACCGGACAAAAGGAATCTCAACAGTGTTTTTCCCAACCAATACCTTAATTTTCTTATTAAAACAAATAACCTCAAACACCATATCTCCTGAAATATTAGTTATAACATTTCCAAATCTATCAATATATATGATTTTTCCAGTAACTATGTTTTCTTTTCTTTCACCCCCTCCAAAATCCAAATCAACAAAATCATTGATTCTCCTACCTATCTCTTCAAAAGACACGTCATTTGTAATATGTGCAGCAACAGAAGCAAAAATATCCCTTCCATGAAACGTATTAGATAAAGAAGACAACATATATTTTTTGTTTGTAATCTCATAGACAACAAAATCAGCAAAAGTATGCGCAGCTGGCATCAAAAGACCATTATCAGGACCTATCAAAACATGTTTTCTCGTAGTAACAATAATGCCTTTTCTCTCAGTGCCAACACCAGGATCAACGACAGCAACATGAACAGTACCCCTAGGAAAATATGGCACAACATTTCGAAGAACAAATGCCCCCTCAGAAATATTATGAGGTGTTATTTCATGTGTTATATCAACAAGTCTTGCATCAGAAATTCCTGATGCAACTCCTTTCATCTGAGCAACATACCCGTCTTTTAATCCAAAATCTGAAAGAAACGTAATAATTTTCATAAGCAACACCTTGTATCCTTGATCAACTATCAATTTAATAAGGCTATTTACCTCGTTATCAGTCATATCGGCCAAAACTCTTATATGGGAGAAGCACCTATAATATATGGATGGAGTTTGCTGAGATGAGTTTCAAAAAAAACATGGACGTTTTAAAAGATATATGGGATAAAACTGGCGGCTCCATGATCTGTCCACAATGCAAAGGAACCCTAACAATGATTCAAATAGAGCCAATATCGGATACAGAAAACCCCTACGTTCCATATAAAACAGTCATCGAGTGCGTCTCTTGTTCATTTAAACTAACGACAGAATCATTCACCATACTTGGGAGCGTAAAAGACTTTGACTCACATCATATAGAAATAGCAAGCTGGTCGCCAAGTGGAAGCAGGGTTTTATCAAAATATGAACACATCTTAAGCTATAATCTTTTAAAAGAATTAAAAAAATCAGCTGAACTAGTAGAATTTCTTATCGTAAACAAACAAGTCGTACAAGTAATTGGATAAAAACAATCAGATCAAAGCTAAACGTAGAGTATTTTTAAACAAATTAAACAAGAAAATCGTCTTTAAACGAAGTTTTGTGAGAAAATATAAAATACCCGAACCAAGCTACCCTCGGAAGGCGATGTAATGAAAGCAGTCATTCTTGCGGCAGGCGAAGGAAAACGATTACGACCATTTACTGAAACCATGCCGAAGGTAATGCTACCCGTTGCAAACAAACCTATATTAGAATATGTTTTTGATGCAGTAAAAAATTGTGGAATCGAAGAAATCATCGTTGTTGTCGGATACAAAAAAGAAGTCATCATGGAGTATTTTAAAAACTATAAAGACATCAAAATCACCTATGTTGTACAGGAGAAACAGCTTGGAACCGCCCATGCATTACTACAGGCAAAAAACAACCTAAACGACTCTTTTATTGTCTTATCAGGAGACAACATCATTGATCGGAACAGCATTTCAAAATTAATGAAGGGCAAAACAGAATATTCCATACTAATAAAAGAACATTCTCATCCATCGAAATACGGCGTCGTTCTTGTAGAAAAAAACATTCTTAAAGAACTTGTTGAAAAACCAAAAGAAGAACTAGGAAGATTTATTTCAACAGGTATATACAAACTCCCCCTCAAAGTATTTGACGAAATAGAGGAGCTAACATCTCAAGGCATTTACGCCCTTTCATCTGTTGTACAATCAATTATTGATAAAGACAAAACTATCAATACAATACTTGCAGATGTATGGATGGATATCGTGTATCCGTGGGATCTTATCAGTGTGAATGAAGCTATGATTCATCATATTCCTGCATCCACCAGCGGCGTTATAGAAAAAGGAGTCACTATGAAAGACGCTGTCTCTATAGGAGAAGATACCACGATCTACTCTGGTTGTTATATCGTCGGACCTGTTGTGATCGGCAGTGGCTGTGAGATAGGGCCAAATGCATGTATCTTCCCTTCAACAACCATTGGAGATAACTCTGTCATCCGTCCCTTCTGTGAGATCAGAAATAGCGTCATAATGGAGGACGTCCATATAAACTCCAACTCATATCTCTCACATTCAATCGTTGCCAAGGGAAATAGAATCGGAAATAACTTCTCAAGTATAACTGGAAAATCAACCATTGAAACTGAAGATGAATTTAAAAAATTAGAAAACATTGGTACCATGATCGGTGAAGATTGCACGATAGGAAGCAACGTTGTCGTCGAACCAGGAATAATAATAGGGAGAAGATGTAGAATTGATTCTTTGAAAAAAATATGCAAAAACATACCAAGTGAAAGCAAAGTGATGTAACGTGTGTGGAATAATCGGTTATACTGGATTTAGAGAAGCGAAAAACGTAATTATTGAGTGTTTAAAAAAACTTGATTACAGAGGATACGATTCAGCAGGTATCGGAATAATAGATGACAAACTACAGGTTTTTAAAGAAGTTGGAGAAATAACGCATTTAGAAAAAGAAATCCCCGCAATGTCTGGAGATATCGGCATAGGACATACAAGATGGGCCACCCATGGGAAAGTAAGCAAAGAAAACGCACATCCTCAGATAAGCCCCAATAAAAAAATTGCAGTTATTCATAATGGAATCATAGAAAACTTCAAAAAATTAAAAGAAGAGTTAGAAAACAAAGAACACACATTCACATCTCAAACAGATACAGAAGTTATCGCCCATCTACTTGAGGAATATTATGAAGGAAACATCGAGGAAGCAGTATTTGCTACCCTAAAACACATTCAAGGGTCTTATGCAATTGTTGTCATGTGTGAAGATGAACCAGAAAAACTTATTGGTGCCAGAAAAGAAAGTCCACTTATCATAGGAGTTGGAGATAATGAAAATTTCATCGCCTCAGATATTCCAGCATTACTCAAGTATACAAATAGAGTAATCTACCTTGATGAGGGAGAACTCTGCGTCATAACAAAAAACTCAGTACATGTTTTTGATGAAACAAAAAAAGAAGTGACAAAAAAAGAAGATATCATCACATGGAATGTCAAGGATGCTGAAAAATCAGGTTTTCCACATTTTATGTTAAAAGAAATTTTCGATCAACCCGACACAATTAATCAGGCTTTAAGAGGAAGAGTATCGGAAATAAAACAAACTATTGATTTTCCAGAAAACGTTGAAAAACTTCTATCAAATGGGACTGATTCAATTCATATCGTTGCATGTGGAACATCTTATTATGCAGGCCTTGTTGGAAAATATATCATAGAACAAATATGCAAAATTCCTGTTATTGTAGAAATTGCTTCAGAATATCGATTCTTTAGCACAAGAAACAAATCATCACTTGTTATCGCTATCACACAATCAGGTGAAACATCTGATACACTTGCAGCGTTACGAGAAGCAAAAAACTCAGGCTGTAAAACACTTGCAATCACTAATGTTATCGGCAGCACTGCAACAAGAATTGCTAATGGATATATTCTTACACAATCTGGCCCTGAAATCGGAGTTGCTGCAACAAAAACATTTACTTCACAAATTATTCTTCTTCTATTAACTGCATTAAAAATTGCATCGATAAAAAATACCTTAGGCTCCAATGATCTTTATAATTATATCCTTCAATTAAAAGAACTCCCCAGACATGTTCGACAAATACTTGACAACAGCGACGAAATAAAAAGAATTGCAAAACAAATTAAAGACTCGGAATCAGTTTTTTTCATTGGACGAGGAATAAATTATCCTCTCTCGTTAGAAGGCGCGTTAAAACTTAAAGAAATATCATACATCCATGCTGAAGGTTTTGCAGCAGGGGAACTCAAACATGGCCCTTTTGCCCTACTTACAAAAGATACTCCGGTCGTTGCTATTGTTACTAACGACCCAACGTATAATAAAGTTCTCGCAAACATAGGTGAGATAAAGGCAAGAGGTCCACAAGTAATAGCTATTGCCGATGAACACGATACTGAAATCGAAAAACATGCAGATTTTGTTTTAAGATTCCCATCAAATTCAACATTACTATCCTGCATTCCTATCACAGCAATTCTTCAGCTTCTCGCGTATCATGTCGCAAGTCTTAGAAATTGCCCTATCGATAAACCCCGCAATCTTGCAAAATCTGTTACTGTTGAATGAGGAGAAAGTAGAAATGAAATGCGTTATTCTTGCAGCAGGCGAAGGAAAACGGATGCATCCACTCACGTTTACCCGCCCCAAAGTTATGCTTCAAATCGCCAATAAACCAATCCTGGAATGGAATCTAATAAATGCAATCAATGCAGATATAAAGAAATTTATCTTAGTCGTTGGTTATAAAAGCGAGATGGTGAGAAACTATTTTGGCAATGGCAAAAAATGGAACGTCTCAATAGAAT
>JAUWYM010000170.1 GCA_030615845.1 Thermoplasmatota archaeon
AAATCTCTCACTTTTTGGATTTTCCTTCTTTGCTCCATTCTGATGCTATCTTCTTGCCCCATTCACCAACAATGTCCTTGAATCCCCATCCAAATGCCACGGCAATAGCAGCGGCAACTCCCCAGGCTAGCGGCTGTAAAAACGTGTAGATAATCGATGTATCAATTTTCCATTGGTCAAGAGTGATTACGATTACTACCAGCATCAAGATTACTCTAAAAACAAATGATATTACATCAGCGCCTGCGACCTTATACTCTTTAATAGTGTTTCTGATGAATGCTACAATCCATTCAACAGCTACAAGTCCAATGATTAAGACAAGGATACCTGCTATCAGATTTGGCAGATACAAGAGCACAATGTTGACAAAGTTGCTTAGCATCTCAATTCCGAGAATATCGATAGCAATAAGTATGAATATTACGTAGAAGAAAATCGAGATAAGCGTTCCAAACAATCTTTCAAATGTTATATTTAGGATTGCCAACATTCGATTTATTAATGGGCTTTTAGATAGTTTATCACTAATCTTTGCTCGCTCTAAAAGTTTTCTTATGCCTCCTCCAACAAGTTTACCAATGATATAGCCAATTATGAGAATTATAATTGCTGCTATTATGTTTGGCAGGAAGGCTATCATTGATTGTATGGCATCATTCAGTCCGCTACTAATTGCATCTGATATTGATTCTAAAACCATATTTTCTCACTCCCCACAATATAGTAATATGAATATCCCCTACTTATAAAAATGTTTGCTACATGATTTGCGAGGGGAAAGGAATTTGTTTTCAAAACTCAAAATATCGTTGGTATTCTCTGTTGTTACCGATAAACTGTTTGTAAAGGTATTTTGTTAGACGGTTACAAAATATCTTTAGTATCTTAGAAAAAAGGTATTACTTTCCATAGCTCATTATATCTTTGGTATCTCTAGACTTGCATAAACTTTTTTGACGGTGTAGCAACCTAAATTTTTTTCATGGAGAAATGCATTCCCATCACAGCTTGCATCAAGGAAAAGATGCAAAGATGCTGGGATGGTATGCATCTTGATACAAGAATTGAATGGATATATTGACAGAAATAGTTTTGCATTGATATCACGATATGCTGGATTAAAACGAATATTTGATGTTACCAGCTTAGACAAAACAATACATAAATGTTGGAAGGAAGAACTGGATCGATACAAGAAGGACTATTCTGTTAAAGGAGAACTACGATCAATTATCGGGATGCATGTCTACGGCATGGACTCTGTAGATGAACTTCATGAAGCACTGTCTACCAATCGTGGGCTAAGGCATTCTTGTGGTTTTATGGGTGGTGCACCGAGTCGCTCTCAAATGTCACGAGATATCAACTCTATGGATCTTGGGTTTGTGATCACTGTTTTCAATGAAATCAGACATATTGCCAGAAAGTTAGGTGTGTACAAGAGAACTGAGTACTCTGATGTGATAGACGAATTGAATGAGCTTAGCGATCATCTCCTTATTTCTATTGATGCAACACTTTTAGTGTTGAACAAAGGGCTGTTTCCGTTTCTGAAAAAAGGCTTTTGTACACTAACAGGTAAACAAGAATTTGGTATACGAATCAATGTCGGTCATTGTATAAACGCTGATAGCACAACTGCACTGAGCATTACCGACGCAAATATTCATGAGACCAATGAGTTTGAAAAACTGGTGACACAAACAATCCAAATCTGTAGAACAACCAATCTTATTCTTGTGATAGACAAGGGCTATTATGACCATATTCGATTTCAACGGTTGTGTAATGCAAGACTCTTTTTTGTGACACCTCGGAAGAAGTATAGCTTGAACAAAGCAGTATTGTATCCTGATGAGGATGTAGAGAAAACTGTTGATGGGAAACGTATAGTGGATGGATATATCACACTGACTGATATGAAAAACAGGCTTCGATGGATACGGGTGTATGAAGAAGACAAGGAAGAACCTTTTGAACTCTTGACAAACATCATGGATCTCCCGCCAGAGGTAATTATAGCTCTCTATGGTGAGAGATGGCCAATTGAGCTGTTATTCAAAGATGTGAAGCAGAACTTTGGATTGAAACAACCTATAGGGAGAACAATGAATGCTCTTCTATTTCACATCTACGCAGTCTTCATAGCGTATCTTATTCTTCAGATCTTCAGACACCTCCTGGGTGGTGTATACACTGAGATGTCCATGTTGATGTTCATACGGGCAATCCAGTATTCTGATGATCTTGAAATGATTCTTCGTAAACCTCCTCCTTTTATTCTAGCGGAGGAGAAAGAAGAACAAATTTGGTAGAAAATCAGTTTTCCGCTAGCATAAGCTTTCCGTTTTTATAGGATAAAATATAACATCAAACGCTTATTCTGAGGAAATTCATTATATTAGACCATCGGCTCAAGCAAATGTTACTACTTGACTTTGACTTTTAGTCTTTTTACAATTCATCTTCGTTTTTCGCTACATGCCTTGGAACATGCTCTTCACATAGACATGTTTAAAACAAGTATCATCAAAAGGAACCGGTACATTGGAATTGAAATGGGAAAACAATATTGGATAAAGTATCGAGACAATTCGAATCGAGTAACTTCAAGGAGAATAAATGTTTTGAGTTTTGATGGGAAGAAGAGAATAGAAGCTTATTGTTATTTGCGTAATGAGCTACGAACGTTTAGACGTGATAGAATAATCAAAGTGTTTCCAGTGCCTGACCGCTAATTTACGACATCATTCCGGTGCCATTGACAATAAAGTTTATTATATAACATTCTCAGTAGCTAACACTTTTTAAGTACACCCCTATTAGTTTCCTAATAGGGATGCACATTGCAAACATATGAATATCTGGAGAAGAGTATATTAAAGTTATTCACAGTAATAAAATTGGA
>JAUWYM010000032.1 GCA_030615845.1 Thermoplasmatota archaeon
CTTCAACATTTTTTTTATCGGTATCAATGACAAGTTCAGGGTTTATTGGAGCCTCATAAGGAGCATTAATCCCTGTAAAATCCTTAATAATGCCAGCTCTTGCCTTCTTATACATCCCTTTAGGATCTCTCTTTTCACAAGTATCAAGAGATGCCTTTGTATAAATCTCTATAAATCGACCTTCTCCAACAAGCTCTCTACAAAAATTTCTATCTACTCTATATGGAGAAATAAAAGCAGTCATAGTAATTAATCCTGCATCTGCAAAGAGATTTGCAACTTCAGAGATTCGTCTAATGTTTTCTTTTCTATCCTCTGGAGAAAATCCAAGATCTTTATTGAGTCCATGACGGATATTATCTCCATCCAGAACATATGAAAGCTTTCCTATTGAATGCAATTTAAAGGCTACCTCATTTGCAATAGTTGATTTACCACTTCCAGAAAGACCTGTATACCATAAAACAACTCCTTTCTGTTTTAGAAGTAATTCTCGCTCTTCTTTTTTGACTGCATGAGTATGCCAAACAACATTTGTCGCTTTTTGTTTTTTCATAAATAATCACCTTTCATTTCAAATAATCTATTAATTCTTGTACAAAGGAATCAGTTTGTTCTTTTGGAACAATTGATCCAAGAACTTCTTTTTTTCCTCCGCATCGATAACCAAGTAGTTTCCCACGTTGAATCATGGGCTCTAAATTTTTACTGCTTCTCACATATATTTCATCCATATCATCAAAAAAACCAGTGTTTATGACAAGCGTGTTTTTTCCGCTCTCCCAAGCAATCTTTCTAGTTATTGTCGAAATGATGCTGTACTGTGTGTGAATTTTTTTGAAGAGTAATCCATCTATTTCTTCAGTGGGTTTTTCAAGTTGCTTTGAAATCTCATCGTTAAGTAGTGTAAGGTTTTTATTCCATTTACTATTGTTTAAAATATCATTATGATCTTTAATTTTCAAAAATAGATGAGGTATATTTTCAATTTCAACTTTATCACCTATTTTATAGTTAGAATCAATTAGAAAAACCATGTTTAATAGATCGTCAAATGTAAGATTATTTTCTTTACAAAAGTCATTAATTATCTTAGAAAACAAGGAATTATTTTGTATTCGTTTTTCATGATCGCCAAGGACACCAAGTATTGCAAAAAGATTAACAGGATTTTTTAGATAGTCATTTATAATCCAAGAGGCAGATGGATACTTATTTGGATCCTCTCCTTTTATCACGGGGTTGTGATGGAATACTTCTTTAATTACTGGCCCTAAGTGATGATCAAAAATCATTACCTTTGCGTTTTTTGCAAGAGTTAGGATATTTTCTTTTGGAAGTGCCATATCAGCAATGATTACAAAATCAAATGCTTGATATTCTGTTAGTTCATTTTCTGTTAAAAAGTAGTTTCCAAGCCCTGGTGTTTTATTTTTAATATCTTTATTAGACAAATGTTTAAGCAATAGATATGCAGAGCATACGCCATCTGTATCCCAATGATGTATCAAAAGACCGTTTCCTTGCAGCTCCTCTAGCATGTATTAGTTACTCCACAAAGGGTTGTTTGAATTTCAAAATTGTTTCTGCAACTTCTTTTCTCATCATATCTTCTGAAGGTATTTCTCCGTTGATGAGTAGTTCTCTGATTTTTTTGCCGCTGAAATTGATATGATATTTTTGGTCATGTGGACAGATTTTGTCGTTGACAACACTATCGCATTTTGTGCATCTGGAGAATGATCGGAAAAACACAGGGGCGATGCCAAGATCTGGGAATTCTGAGAACATGTCATGGGCGTCATAGGGACCGTAGTAGTCTCCAACACCTGCGTGATCTCGTCCTACGATGAAATGGGTGCATCCGAAGTTTTTACGCATTATTGCATGATGGATTGCCTCTCTTGGTCCTGCGTATTTCATCGAGGTTCGTAGAATTGACATGACTGCTCTTTCTTTTAGATAGTGATGTTTCATAAGTGTGTTATATGATTCGAGGATCACCTCGTCTTTGAAATCGCCTTTTTTCTTTTTTCCAATAATTGGATTAATAAAAATCCCATCAACAAAAGTGAGTGCTGTTTTTTGTACGTATTCATGACCGATATGTGGTGGGTTTCTTGTCTGAAATGCAACAACATCTTTCCAACCTTTTTCTTTGAAAAGAAATCTTGTTTCTTTTGGTGAGAGATTATAGTTTTCAAAAGCACTTGGTTTGGTTTTGTATAAAGATATTGTTCCTCCTAAAAGATTTTCTTTCATAGAAAATACATTTGCAACACCAGGATGCGCATCATCAGTTGTTCCATATACCTTTTTTGCAAGTGTTTTTTTATCAATTGAATAAATCTCTTCGATATCGATTGTTGCTATTGTCCCATTTTCTTTATTTGTTAAAAGGACGGTGTCTCCTTCTTTGATGTCTTGTAATTCTTCTTTTGAAAAATCAAGAAGAATTGGTATTGTCCAAGGAGTATCACTTTCAAGTCTTTTATCTGTGATAACGTTTTCTAAATCATTTCTGCATAGAAATCCCTTTAATGGTGAAAAAACACCGTTTGCAATGTTATCAATATCTTCTGAAAGATTGGTATTTATTTCAATTGTTGGTAGGTCTTGTTCTGATAGATCTTTGTTTATTTTTCTATCAATTAGTTTTCCACCGTGTGGTCTTGGCATATGTGTCCCCTCAGTCTAGGTATCCGAGTGCTCGGAGTCTGTCTTTTACTCGTTCTTCGTCTTCTTTGCTGAATCCTTCGTCTGATTCTTCTTCCATTCCTGAGATTACTTCTCTTAGTACGTAGGTGACATAGGATGAAAGAGAGTTAAATCCTGTTCCTTCGATTCTTTTTTTTATCTTTTCTGCTAGTGGGGTTGGGATGGATATTGTTGTATATTTTTTTTCATCTTTTTCTTCAACCATAATCAACACCTATAGTTATATTTAACTATATATCATTATATTTAGTTGTATGTCATTATGATAGCCTATTTAAATTTTTTTATTTTTAAAATCGAAATTTAGTGATGAATAATATTAAATTATTGTTGTAGATACATCTATTTAATGAGGATTGGTGTAATAGGAGCTGGCTACGTTGGAACCATCACCGGAGCATGCCTGGCAGATCATGGACATAACATTATATGTATTGATATTGACCAACAGAAGGTAGATGCAATCAACAAACAAAAATCACCCTTTTACGAAAAAGGTCTTTCTGTCCTACTAAAAAGAAATGAAATCAAGGCAACAACAGAATATACACAAGCAATACCAAATGCAGAAATTATCTTCATCTGTGTAGGAACACCAACAAAAAAAGACAACACCCAGGATTTAACACACATAAAAAACGCATGTGAACAGATTGGAAAGAACCTGCAAAAAAACCAAACAATTGTCGTAAAAAGCAGCGTCGTCCCAGGAACCACAGAAGATGTCATCCTCCCACTTCTAGAAAAATACTCAGAAATGCGTGAGGGAAACGACTTTCACATAGCGGTAAATCCAGAATTTCTACAGGAAGGAACCGCAATTGAAAACTTCCTCCATCCAGATAGAATTATTATTGGATGCAAAAACAAAAAAAGTAAAAAAACCTTAGAAACACTCTACAAAGATTTTACCTGCCCAAAACTCTTTACCAGCCTCACTGCGGCAGAAATGATAAAATATGCATCAAATGCGTTCCTCTCCACCAAAATCTCTTTTATCAATGAAATCGGCAACATCTGCAAAAAACTAAATATCGACACATATGAAGTAGCAGAAGGAATGGGCTACGATCAAAGAATTGGTAGAGCATTTCTCAACGCAGGAATAGGATGGGGAGGATCATGTTTTCCAAAAGACGTAAAAGCGCTCATAACAAAGGCAAAAGAACTAGGAGAAACACCAAGAATCTTAGAAAGTGTCTTACAAGTAAACCAAGAACAACCACAAAAACCACTGGATCTTCTAAAAAAACACATTGACATTGTAAAAGGAAAAGAAATCGGGATTCTCGGTGCATCATTTAAACCAGAAACAGATGACATACGAGAAAGCAGAAGCATACCAATCATCAAAGAACTCCTCAAAGAACAAGTAACCGTAAAAATATACGACCCAAAAGCAATGGATAACCTAAAAAAGATATTTCCAACAATTTCCTATTGCTCCCCAGAAGAAGTATTAGACTCAGACGCAGTTCTCATCTTAACAGACTGGGAAGAATTTGAGCATCTCAACTATAAAGACAAAGTAGTTATCGATGGAAGAAAAATAGAAAAAGCAAGAAAAGAAAGTAAAATCTACGAAGGAGTATGCTGGTGAAAAAAATGAAGGGATTAATACCTGCTGCAGGAATGGGAACAAGACTTGGGCCAATTGCTCTTGCAATACCAAAAGAATTACTCATGGTTGGAGACAAAGCATGCATTGAACATGTTGTAGAGGCATTTAAACTCGCAGATATAACTGACATTATTATTGTTGTCGGGTGGAGAAAACATGCTATTCTTGATTATTTTGGCTCTGGAAAAAGACTCGATGTAAACATCACATATATTGTACAAGATGAACGCAACGGGCTTGCAAAAGCAGTAGAATGTGGAAAAAACGCGCTTAATCACAATTCCTTTGCAGTCATTCTTGGAGACAATTTCTTCTATCCAAAGACGTTTTTAAAAGAACTTATTACCTTTCATAAGAAGAAACAAAGTGAATGCACAGTTGGCGTAACACCGATGAAGGATGTAAGCTCTTATGGTGTAATAAAACCAAGAGGGGAAATAATTATAGATATCGTTGAAAAACCAAAACCAAAAGACGCGCCAAGTAATCTTGCATGCGCTGGAATCTACGTATTTAAACCATCGATATTTGATGCGATAAAGAAGACAAAACCAGATGCAAATAATGAATATCAGCTCACCGATTCGATAAAATGGATGATCGAAGAAAAAAAACCTGTATTTTATAAAGAACTGAAAGGACGACATATTGATATAGGAAGCCCTGAGAGATTAAAGATGGCAAATAAGTTTTTTTCACAAAAAATGTAACAAAAATCATTACCTATATATTGGTCTTTTCCAATATCAGTCTATTATGTTAGAAGATGGGGCATTACTCGACGTTATAAGACTACTTGTTGGCATTACAATACTTTCCTACGCATCATATACTGATATAAAAACCAGAAGAGCATCAAATATGCTCTGGGTTATTATGGGCGTGATTGGTGCAATCTTGCTTGTTGTTCAATATTTCACCATAGGTTTTGAAAATCCCTATTACCTTCTATTCATACCGATTATGATAGCTCTTATGTTTGCCCTTTTTCAGCTACGGCTTATTTTTGGAGGTGCAGATGCAAAAGCACTCATGGCACTTGCAATACTTGTACCATTAAAACCAGAAATACTGCAACTTCCATTGTTTGAGGGATCTGCTATATCTATGCCAGGCTCTTGGATTGTATTTTCCAATTCAATACTACTCTTTCTTTTCATACCTTTGAGTCTTTTAGTATTTAATTTATTGAAGGGAAATATTGAGTTTCCATACTGTGTTTTAGGATATAAGATGAGTATTAAAAAAGCAAAACAAACCTTTGTCTGGCCTCTTGAGAAAATAAAGGATGGGAAAAGAAAATTCTCCTACATGCCAAAAGAATTTGACGTCGATGAAGAACTACTTGCATTTGAAAAGCATGGTATAAAAGAGATATGGGTTACACCAAAGATACCGTTTATGATCCCATTGCTTGCAGGTTTTATCGCAACCTTCATACTTGGAGATATCCTCTCACACATTCTGCAATCCTTTATGTAACTGTTGTAGGATGCTATGGCGTCTCTGATACATAATTCATGAGAAAAATGAAATACTTCTTTTTGTTTTACAGTCGCAAGTCATGACAAAACAAGATTACTACGAAATACTAAATATTGGCAAAAATGCAAGTAAATCTGAGATTAAAAAAGCATATCGAAAACTCGCATTGAAGTATCATCCTGATAAAAACAAGGATAAAGATGCAGAGGAAAGATTCAAAGAAATATCTGAAGCGTACGCGGTTTTGTATGATGATGAAAAAAGAAAAATGTATGATATGTATGGCCATGCAGGAATAGATCAACGGTACACTGCTGAAGATATTTTCAGAGGAGCAGACTTTAGCGATATTTTTAGAGGAATGGGTTTTGATTTTGGCTTTGATGATATCTTCGAACAATTCTTTGGACATCGAATGGGCTTTAACCAAAGATCTCGTGCTCAAAGAGGAAGAGATCTGCGGTATGATATGGAAATACGGTTAGAAGATGCATACAGAGGTGTAGAAACAGAGATAAGTGTCCCAAGAACAGAAATCTGCGATACCTGTAATGGAAGTGGTGCAAAGCCTGGAACAACTCCAAAACAATGTCCTCGATGCGGTGGAACCGGACAGACTCGTGTTTCTCAAAGAACAGCATTTGGAATGTTTACTCAGGTAGGTACCTGCCAAAAATGTCATGGTGAAGGAACCGTAATAGGCGAACACTGTCCAGCATGCAGAGGACGAGGAACAGTACAAAAAACTAGAAAGATCGATCTGAAGATTCCACCAGGAGTTGATGAAGGATCTCAATTGCGGCTTGCAGGTCAGGGAGAACAAATCGGAAAAGGCAGGAAAAATGGTGATCTCTACATTGTTCTTCACATGAAAAAATACAAAAAATTCAAAAGAAGAGGTACTGATTTGTATCAAAAAATAGATGTCTCTTTTCCAAAGGCAGCGTTAGGTTCAAAAATTGATATTGATACCATTCAGGGATCTGAAAAATTGAAGATTCGTGAAGGGACAGAAAGCGGGGAGGTATTTAAACTACCGGGGAGAGGCATGCCTCGTTTACATGGGCGTGGATATGGAGACATGTATGTAGAGGTTCATGTGAAAACACCGAAGAGATTGAGTAGAACGGCAAGAAAGATAGTAGAAGAGTTGGAACAGGAATTAGAAGAAAAAGACCGAAAGTATTAAATAGGAGTCCTTATAAGTATCATGTCGGAAAAAATTATGGGAGAAACAAAAAATGGATCCATTTGATGAAGATAAAAATAGAAGAAGAAAAAACCCGTTTGATTTCATCGGAGATGATGAGTTTGAGCGGATCTTTGATGAAATGCAAAAAATGTTTGAAAACGTCAATTTTAAAGATTTAATGGAGGATATGCTCCGAAACGGAATCGAACCAAATAAACGTTTTATCCGGGGTTTCAGCGTTAACATAGGTCCAGATGGAAAACCGAAAATCCAAGAATTTGGCAACAGACCGATAAGATCACCCAAAGGAACGTCAACCATTTCTGATGAACGAGAACCACTCACAGATATAATCGAAGGAGATAGTGACATCGCGATAACAATTGAAATACCTGGAGTAGAAAAAGACAATATCAATCTTAATGTTACCGAAGAGACCTTAGAAATAAAGGTCGATGCACCTGAAAGAAAATACCATAAAGTAGTAAATCTTCCAAACAAAGTAAAAACAAAATCAACAAAAGCAACATATAAAAACGGCATCCTTGACATCGTATTAGACAAAAAGGATAAGAAAAAAAGTGGATCAGGCTATAAAGTCAGTATAAAATAGTATTGCCTTTTTTATTTTCTTAGATTTT
>JAUWYM010000055.1 GCA_030615845.1 Thermoplasmatota archaeon
TTGTACACATATAATGAAGAAAAATCTGATACCGATCCCGTCTCCCCAACCATAACATTTGCATGCTTTTTACCAAACTCCATTGCCGTAGTTATCGCAAGTTTTCCATCTGATTTAACACCTGAGAGATCAACACCTTCTTTTTCTAAAAAATATTTGAGCAGATGTAATCCAAATCTATCTGTTCTACAGATCAAATGTGATTTAACGTCTAGCCGGGCAAGAGCCAGAGCAGTATTGGCAGCATTACCACCTTGATGGATTCTTTGTTTTACACCCGGAAGATTTCCTCCACCCTGAGAATATATATTTTTTATTGTATCAATTGTCCCTTCAAATTCATCGAAATATAAAAAATGATCAACAAAAAAATCAGGAAGTAATACTACATGTAAACCTGATAATTTTCTTACCTCTATCTCGTTAAGCCTCTCTAATAATCGTTTTTTTAAGGTCTTGTCCATACTTTATCAGCAACAAGTATTATTTTTTATGTGTTTTTTTTGCCAGTGCATCGTCGTCATAATTTCATCAACGAGCGCAATACCATCACATATGGATAATAGAACATTGCTTAATTATATCTTCGATTATAATTTCAACTGAGACTCTCTTTCTGATGTCTGAGAAACAATTGTTCTGACATCGTTCTTATTTTCAAGAATTTTCCAGGAGGACGTAATTTCAGGATACGGCAAAAAACTCAATCGATAGAAAATTATATATACTAGTTTGTACACATATAATGAAGAAAAATCTGAAAGAAAGATAACGAATGTAGAATGAAAAGGTATTGAAAGGAAAGGAATGTTTTATGAATTTTATAACATTAGATGATTTATCAAAAGCCATATCAAATAGAGTAGGTATCGACATCGATGAGGCACAAAGAGATGCTGGTTTTGTCATGGATATCTTTGGGTTTGATGATCGTGTTATCGATAACGTACTCGATCCTGAAGATAGACAGCTGTTTTACATCTTAGAAGAAGAAGGAATGCTTACTACAGAGAGAGAGGAAACCACACTGTATGACGGCAGAGAATGGCGAACGCATTACTGGCGACTGAGAAAAGACACAATCCTTAGATATTCAAGAGAAGCCAATGGGATAAGAAAATATCTTATTGATAAGAAACAACCAGTCAATGTATCAGATGAAGATATTTACGACACATTGGAAGAAGATCTGTGGACCACGAGAAAGACAGACTGATAATCATACATCTCTTTTATTTTTTATATCAATAAATATTCTTTTTTTGATAAAGTTAATAAATATGGTTATGTTGTTGGTTTTCTTATAATACGGGGAATTTAATTAGGTGAGACTATGACAAAAAGAAAGATACTTGTAAGTTCAGAATCAGTAACTGAAGGACATCCTGACAAAATGTGTGATCTTATTTCAGATGCAATTCTTGATGAAGCAATACGACAGGATAAATACTCCCGTGTGGCAATCGAGACAGGAACAAAAAACGGTGGAGTCATGCTTTTTGGCGAAATGACGACAAAGGCCTATATAGACATACCGCGGGTAGTCAGAGAAGTCATAAAAGAAATAGGATATACGAAATCAGAATATGGTATCGAATGGGAAACTTGTTCTGTATGGGTTCAAATCACTGAACAAAGTCCAGATATTTCTCAAGGAGTTTCCGCTGGAAAAGGACTGCATAAAGAACAAGGAGCCGGTGACCAAGGAATGATGTATGGATATGCATGCAATGAAACAAAAGAGCTTATGCCGCTTCCAATATCGCTTGCCCATAAACTTTCAAAAAAACTTTCAGATATCAGGAAAAACAATGGTATTTCCTATCTACGACCTGATGGAAAATCCCAGGTTTCCATAGAATACGATAAAAAAGGTACGCCATTACGAGCAGATACCATTGTTGTATCGACACAGCATGATGGTGGAATCTCCCATGACAGAATAAGAAAGGACATCATTGAAAAGGTAATTGAACCAGTTTGCAGCGAATGGATAGACAAAGATACAATAATACATGTTAATCCTACAGGTGCGTTTGTTCGAGGAGGCCCTTATGCAGATGCAGGACTTACCGGAAGAAAAATAATCGTGGATACCTACGGCGGGATTGGAAGACATGGCGGTGGTGCGTTCTCGGGAAAGGATCCAACAAAGGTGGATAGAAGCGCAGCGTATGCTGCACGATATATCGCTAAAAATATTGTTGCCTCAGGAATCGCTGATAAATGTGAAATTCAATTTGCCTATGCAATTGGAGTTGCAGAACCTGTTTCAATAAATATTGACTGCTTTGGAACAAATAAAATTCCAATTGATGAGATAGAAAACCTTGTACGGGAGTTTTTCCCAATCAAACCAAGTGACATTATTGATGCACTTAATCTCAGAAGACCCATCTTTAAGAAAACAGCGGCATACGGTCATTTCGGCAGAGACGATCCTGATTTCACTTGGGAGAAAACAGATAAAGCAAAGCTTTTAGCAAAAGAAGCAGGATTAGAAGAAAAAGCTATTGAAGCATAAAACTTTCTTTTCTTCTATTTTTTTTAAATTTCGTTAACTTAAAGTAGATAGATAACGATTAAAAGAAGTATCACAATGATTGCTGAAAAGAAAAAACACATAGGAATATCCATTATTCTTATACTTTTAGCACTTGTTTTATCCTCTGGATGCATTGATCTAACCTGTGCCTATGTTAAAGATTCAGCGGTTACTGACGGATGGTATGAAAATACAGCACTCAGAAACACAGGCATGCAATTTTTAGGACTTGAAAAATGGTGCAGTTCAACCTATGAAATAAACGGTAAATATCCTGCATCACTCACGGTTACAACACTAAAAACACTTGTACTTGCTGATGAAAAAGAGATTCAGAAAAAAACAAGAGAAACAATAGAAGAAACCTTTTTGAACAGCATACAATTCAATGAAAATACTTCTGGAGAGAGAACACTACAAAACAACCATAAAACAATATATATACTATATGAAGGCATCGATACAAAGAAAGATGAGAACGTAAAAATAATTGGTGAGGTTTGGAACTGCGGCACTTCTGGCACTTCTATCATATGCATTGGCGTTGCCTATGTCACCAATAAAGAAATACCAGATGTTGAAAACACAGATAACTGGCAGAAGATTGTTATGGACCCCAGCGGAACAATTGATGGTGCTTTTGGAGAACAAGGTTTAATCGATAACGTCCATTGTCATTAGTCCATTAACTCGACCTTATAAAGCTCATGATCTGCGGGACATTCAATTTTTCCAAAAGTTTTCTTTATAACATATGTTTTATCCTTCTGTAGAGTACTAGTGGTACATATCCCAAAAAAACTACATCCAATGTTTTTGCATTCTTGCCTTTCCACTGTTGTTTTTGTTCCTTCTGATAGCTTTTTTGTTACCGCTGCAATAAACGGTAGTTCACTCACTTCTACAATAACTGCGTTTCCTTCATGAACGTTACAGTTATGTTTTTTGTCACGAATGTTTGTTATCGTATAGTTTCTTCCTGGTTTCAGATTAAAACATACTGTTTTGAGTTTACAGTTTTTACATTCACTGTTTGATCCAAGATACATAAACTCCATACCTTCAACTGCAAGTTTTTCACCAATGAGTGTTATAAGAACCAATTTAGATCACGCCAGTTATTTTTGCAAGTTTCTTGGCTGCCTCTTTAGTCAACCCTTGTTCACCAAGTATCGTATATCGTTCTGGTCGTATTTCTTGAGCGCAAAGGAGAGCCTCGATAATCTTTTTCTTTGGTATTCGTAGTTCTTTTGCAGTTGTAGGGGCACCAATAGTTTTTAAAAAATTCCGTATCTCCTCCCAATCCTCTCCATGAAGATACATCATCATGATCGCACCGACACCACATTGCTCTCCATGCAGTGCTTTTCCTGGAGCAATACGATCAAGCACATGGGAAAACATATGTTCTGAACCAGAAGCAGGTCTTGTAGTCCCGGCAACACTCATTGCAACTCCGGATGTGATCATGCATTTCACAGCCTGCCAAACCGCCTCCTCAAAACCAGATCGGATATCTTCTGCTTTATAGAGGAGTAGTTTTGATGATGTTTCAGAAAGAGATGCGGCAAATGTGCTGAATTCTTCATTTTTTAACCGATGAGCAAGCTCCCAATCTTTTACAGCAGATAGATTCGAGATAACATCTGCGCATCCTGAGGCAAGCATTCGATAGGGAGCCTTTGAAATGATTGCGGTATCTGCAAGTATTGCCATTGGCGAGACAGCAGTTTTTGAAATGGATCCTTTTTTATCTTTTAGTGCGGCACGTGGTGACGCCATACCGTCATGAGCTGCTGATGTTGGGACACTAACATATAATTGAGAAAGTTCATAGGCTGCAAGTTTTGTCACATCTATAACCGAACCACCTCCCACCCCTAGGAGAAACTCTGATTCGTATTTTTCTGTAGCTTTTATCACCTCATTGACTTCTTTCATCGTAGGCCATGCAACATGAACATCTTTTTTCATGATTGGTGATGAAAGTACTATTGTGTTTATTTCATAGCTTGCACCTGAAAGCATCTTTGCAATTCTATCGCCAGAGATCTTTTTGGTGTTTTTATCAACAACAATTAATGCATTTTTACTTCGAGTAATACGTCGGCACATTCCTTTAATCTGATCTGTTGTGTTATGACCAACAATGACTTCTCTTGGAAACACCATTGTCTTATATTTTTTGAATTGTTCCATGATATTCAAATAAGTAAACCGCTGGTTTAATATATTATTTTTTCTTTGTTGCGCTGCTAATGGGCTTTAAAGAGATGTTTCAAAAAAACAGTACTGTTATCTCAGTTGGAATACTATCTAGTGTTATACTTATAATTATTGCTGGATGTATTCTTGCACCAACCTTGTTTTATGATCAATGGATATGGAAATACTATTGGGGACCTATTGTCTCAGATGCTGCAGGGCATTCAGTATCATATAATGGAGTGCAAGCCAATGAAGGATACACCCTCCTCTCTGAGATAACCTACGGCATCACACTTGTTATCGCACTTTATGCAATCTATAAACTTCTTAAGAAACTGAAGATTATGATTGATTGGAGGTTTTGTCTTGTACTCATGCCATATATTTTGTTTGGCCCTGTAACGAGAGTGCTTGAAGATGCAGATTATTTTAATATACCCTCTGTGTATTGGTTTATTTCACCTCTTATTTATCTTCAGATAGCGGTCTATGCTTTGTTTTTTATTATCACTGGATATTATTTTGAAAAGTTATCTAAAAAGACAGATAAAACATATTTCTTCGTTTATCCTGCCGTTCTTCTTTTAGGTTTGAATGTGTTTGTTACAATGATTTGGATATTTGGATCAAAATATGGTATTCATCCTATTGAACCAATGATTTTTTTTCTCATTTCATGTGCTGCTTTGATACCTTTGACGTACAATTATTTTAAACAGAAAAGTATCACTGTTAATACCCTATTGTTTTCAGGAGGGCTACTCTTTTTACTGCCTTCTCTTTATTTAACTGCACGATGGATCGCAGGTGATCCGTGGAGTGATTCTACAGGCGTGCGTTCTGATGTGTTTGTACTTATTTTTGGACTGGTAACATTCATTACTATTGCAGTATATTTGATATCACACAAATATAAAGATGATGAAAAATTTGCAGTCTACAAAAACCCGTTGAACCTCTCTATGATCATAGGGCATATGATCGATGGCATTACAAGTTATGTGAGTATTTATGATCCTTTGAAAATGGGGGGACTCAACTATGCAGAAAAACATCCTGCCTCTAATATATTGATGGAGATTTGGCCGCCATTATTTCCTATTGTAAAATTTATTTTAATTATTGTTGTCATCTACATTTTTGATGTTTTTTATAAGGAGGAATTGAGAAATTATAGAGCTCTTACCAATCTTCTCAAAATTGGAATATTGATTTTAGGTTTGTCACCTGGTTTGCGTGATCTTTTACGAGTGACGATGGGCGTATGAATTTCTTATCAAAATTTATAATTCGTTGTTGTCGTGATTTGT
>JAUWYM010000080.1 GCA_030615845.1 Thermoplasmatota archaeon
TAATTGGAAAGACTATATCTGCATTTTCTATGGGACCAAATATAGCATAATCTCCTCCGAAAATAGGGATGTTAACATTTGAAGAAGCATCTACTGTTTTTCTTTCTGATTCAAAATCATGTAACCATGTTGATTTTTCAACAACGTTATGAATAGCACAACCTGTAGGTAATCCATATTCTTCTTTTATCACAGGGATTGCTGCAATCGCTGCTCCACTATTGTCACCTGGCGCAAGTGCAGCGGTATCAACAAGGATTTTTTTAATTCCAACACTTTTTGCAATATCAATTAGTCCGACATCAGTAAGATGTGCCCCGTTTTCAAGCACTTCGATTTTTCCATCAGGTGATTTATCCTTTGGATTAAACGCGACAAGTATTGCCATCTCAGGAGTATACTTCTTCAGTGCCTCACGCTCCTCATCGGTTATTCCAACATGAATAGAATTGTAAATAGTCCGTTTAAGAAGATTACTTTCATGGAGGTATTCCAAAATCTTTACCTTTATAGATGGTTCAATTATATCTATTGAAAACGGATGGTTCTTTGGAAGCGTTGTTTCGATAAAGTCGATTATTTGCTCAATATAATCTTCCTTTTTAATAAAGAAATCAGGGATTCCTGGGTTTCCTGTTTTTTTACTGAGATTGAGCATGTGTTGAAGAAGAGTTTCTGCCTTTTTGATATTAGGCGCTCCCTTGAAAAATAATCCACCAAAGAGAACCGTAGGATGCAAACCAGGCTGCCCACCTATTTTGATACCTGAAATATCTATGATTTTTTGTTCCTTTGTAAATGAAAACATCTATTTCCCTCTTTTTTCAATCTTACCCATATAATCTATTACAA
Organism: Thermoplasmatota archaeon; assembly: GCA_030615845.1. Lineage (GTDB taxonomy): Archaea > Thermoplasmatota > E2 > DHVEG-1 > DHVEG-1 > JAUWYM01. The sequence continues at coordinate 853 of JAUWYM010000080.1, forward strand.
TTTTTGAATGTAATGCCCTTTTGTCCTCTAAACTTACTTTTGTTTTTGGTTTAATTTGTATCGCAATGTATGGCTCTCCAAAGGATGGAGGTGATGTGGCCAAGTGATCATCTATAGCTTTATCAATTACATCTTTTTCATTTTCATCAAGTAAATCTACAATTTCGATTTGAGCACGGAATCTCTCTATTGCTTCCTCATTGAGATTTTCAATGTAGGGAATTGCTCCAGGAGCATCAATAATTTTATGCTGTTCATCAATTCCGTTTTTCTGTAGAGCAACAAGCGATGAACCTGAACGATGCCCCTTGATGTCATCACCGCAAACGACAAGATAGCGTATGTGCGGGTTTGATATGACATTTGCAACGATTTTTTCTATCCCGATATTTTCCGTTTTCAGCGGCCCATAAATCGCTACGTCATCAGAAGGAATGTAGTCTACATTTAGGAGTACTACTGCAACACATCCCTTTGGAGAACAGGTCGTGAATTCACCACCCCAGGGATAATATTCATCTTCCATTTGTTGATAGCTCCTTTCAAAAATGTAACTGATGGAAAGCACACCTTTGTGATAGCAGAAAGAAAAATATGGTATAAAAATATGGTGCTCTAGAAACAAAAAACCCAATAAATAGAGTGTTTAAAGAATGAGAGAGACAGGAGAGAGAAAGAATTAGATTTATCTTAGGGAGGATAAATCGATATGAAAAAGAAAATCTCTCTCTTCCCTCACCTCGATAACCATATGTAATTTCGGCTTTTATAACTTTATATATTATCTTTCTAGATTATTATTCTAGTAATTGAGATGCATTGCTACGCATAGGAAAGGACTCTCCTCACCACGGAAAGCACTTCCCCAATATCCAAAATGTAATATGGTTTTTTAAATTAATAGCTATAACTGTTCTATAACATTCATCTACACAGACAATAAATTTCTATTACTTCAGAATCAAATCTCGAGTGGGAAACCACTTCATATTTAATTTTCTTTTGTTTAAAGTAATTTTCAAGTTTTGATCTATTAGATAGGGTACTAAATACAAAATATGCACGACCGTTTTGAGAAAGACATGCCCGTACTCCCGCGATAAATCTTTTTGTCACTGCAAGACCATCTTTTCCACCATCAGTTGCTTTATCAAACCAATCGCCAACCTTTTCTTCATTAGAGGTTGGAAGATACGGTGGGTTGAATACGATGACATCAAAGACTTCGCCCTCCTTAATTACTGAAAAAAGATCACCTTTTCGCACCTCTATGTCTCCTTTCAGCAGGTGTTGATTTATCTTTATGTTATGTTTCGCTAACGTGACTGCAAAAGGATTAATGTCGGTACAAATCACGTGTGCTCCCTGACGAGCACACTCAAGTGCTATGAAGCCGCATCCGGTGCCAATTTCAAGTACTGCATCGCCAGGATCAATATGTACCGTTTCAAGTAACAGAAATGAATCCTCTGCAGGATCATACACCTCCAGATGCAGTTCAATTTCAAGTCCGTTGAAATGAAACATTTCACCTAAAGTCGTGTTTTTCAACAGAATTCCATCCTTTGCTGTCTCATATTAAATGTTGATTTATAAACATTGAATACTGCTACTTGAAAAAGAAAGAATGAAAAAAAGAGTTGAGTGGTGTTTCTTAGTCGTAACCACCAATCATAAGACTAGGATCGCCAAGAAGCGGCCACTGTTCAATCATCTGCCGGTCTGCATCATCGGCGTTGATGTCAAACTCAAGAGCATAATCTGCAATTGCAGCACTATGCGCTGCACCGACATGTTCTGCTCCAAGCTGTCCATAATTGTAGAAGAATCGTGGGAGTAGCCAGCCGTCAAGTCCATTCGGGTAGTTAAATCCAGGAAGACCCATACCAAGACCTGTGTTTCCCATTGCTGCAATAGCACCACCATCTGCTTTGCTTACGAGCCACCAGCTGAAACATTTAGGAACCCACTCATTCTTGAAGAAGTTATAGCTAAAGTATTCCTTGAATCCTTCATTACGAATGCCAAGAAGGATGTTTTTCATGCTGACATTGAACTGGCTGTTATGGCAACCGCCGATAACAACTACTGGAAGTTTCTCTTTGTTTCGTATTCTTGGATTAAAATGTAAAGGATCAAAAATGTTCCACATTCTTAGAATAACGATTTTATCTTCGCTCTGCGGAGGATGCGTCACTAAAATAGCTGGATTTGCATGACCTGCCATATGGATAAATCCCGCACCTTCATTTATTGCATCCTCGACGACATCTTGACCTGTTAGTGCTCCAGTAGATGCCCAGAGTCTTTCAAAATTAAAACCAGTCATATAGCTTGCAGAAACATTGGTATCGATTTCTGCTTCATATCCCAATGGATCTCCGCTGCCTGGATATGTATCTCCACCGATGAGAATCATATGTTTAAACCATGAGTCATCTGCTTTGCTGCTTTCATAATCAATGATTTTGTTAACAAGTGTTGTGACTTCTCTTTTTGATCTGCAGGCTAGTCTTCCAACATAGACTTCAGGGATACCATCGACAATGTCTTTGCTTCCCATTGTATATTCTGCAAAAATATCGTTTTCATTGGAATCCCAGTCTTCAAAAACAGTCCCGTTTTCTTTGTAAAGATCTGCGTAATACAGATCACTATCAACGCCTTTTTCATCATGGATAGCGCCTACGTGATTGTTTGTATTTCGTACAGGGAGATACCATTCTTTACGTTGCCCTTTCTGACCACCAACTAAAAGGACATAGGTAATATCATTCTCATCAAATTCATCCTTTATGAACAGTTTGATGTTTTCTTGCTCGTCACGACCTGATGTATAATCACCATATATATCTTCAAGAGTAGCAAAACTCGTACTCATGCCGTGATTGTTTTTATGATCAATGAGTGGCTGAAGCTCCTCCGTGAACTCAGACGGAGCGATAACAACCAAATCATATCCATCTCCTGTTGCTCTTGGATTCGAAGGTTTTTCATAAGTGAACGTTACTTCAAAAGCATCACTATAGTATAACAGGCTCTCTGCAGGTGAATATCTGATAGGATAGCAATGAATAATAAGAAACATGACATGCTCATCTTGATAGCGGCCGGACGCTATTCTGTAGTAATATGGAGTGGCAGGATAGATCTCAGGGCTTGAGTACACCTCTTCTGACTTCACCTCTGTTCTTTTGACGTCTTTTCCCTCAATGATTGGCTCAGGAGCAGGTCTCACTTCTTTTGAAATCACCTGTTTTTTTACATTCAAAAACTCAACAGAAACATCCTTTATGTTTGAACCAACTGGAAGCGTATACACTTTTGTGATCTTTGGTAGTACCGGTTCACCTGACTTCATTAAAAAAGAAGTGGCTTCTTCCAACTTTACAGAAATATACTTGCTGTCTTCAATAAGGATAGGTTCTGATAATGAGATGGATTCTGTTTCTTCAATTACTGCATCTTTCTTTGTTTCAGGTATAGCAACAGCTCCAAGTCCACTGAGGACTAAAACCCCAACGAGTAGTATTGGTATTATTTTTTTCATATTTTTCCCCGTTATATATGAGTGTATTTCTCTATATAAATGTTTCCAATATCTTTTATTTAGCTTAAAAATAAAAAACTGTTTTTGGTCTGTCTATTATAATCTTAAGATATGAGCAGCAATCAATTGATTGCATCTCAATTATTTTTTTACTTTCCTTATCTTAAATTCCGCAATTCCTGTAGGAATAATTTCTAGTGTATCTCCATCCTTTATATCATTCGCCAACGCAAGTTGACTAGGAATGGTTATCACAAGGCTGCTTCCCACTAAACGTGCTTTCCTAGTTAGAGGCATATATCCCCTCCTAACAAATAAGGTAATGTATACTTAAATATATATATGTTTTGGTTTTTTCAAATATATCTAAAAAGAGATATATCGCTGAAAATTTACTGACTCATCATCCATGAAATAAACCAAAAAGTTATGTACATAACGCCCAAAAGGTGTAGTTGCCGTATCAAAATTCTCTACCATTTCATCATTTTTTTCTATGGTATATTTCATTGAACATGCTATGGGTGAAATTCCAATTCCAATTAACAAAAAGATTACTCCAATAATTACGCCTTTCCTAACCCAACTTTTTTGCATAAACTGTTTTCCTCCCTAATGTGTACTGGTATCAACTGTTTTAATTTAAATGTTTGCAAGAAAATAAAAAGTAAATAGAATCGCCTAAAATCTGCTATCCCAATCGGAGCAGAGCTCCAGGGCATTACGCAGATTTTCGAGACGGCGATTCTTCATCAACTGACGTTGATAAGAATTGATACAATTTCATCTGTGATTTAGAAACTCCTTGACTCAGAATATAT
>JAUWYM010000020.1 GCA_030615845.1 Thermoplasmatota archaeon
GAGAAAAGATTCAGGAATATCGACAAAAAGAGGGGAAGCTTCCTCGTTCATATCTTCATAAACTTGGTATTTTTATTGAGTTCTGGATCACTGTTGAGATGGATCAATACATCAAACTTGTTGTTGATGCATCTGATGGCAAGAATCCTCGTATTGAAGCATATTGTTTAGATCCCTCGATAGGAACGGGTATCATTAATGAGTTTCATTCTTCAATTCATATGTCAGGAACACTTGAGCCTCTTGAGGAATATCGTGATTCGTTAGGTCTTTCTAAAGAAACTGGGATGGTTTTTTATCCGTCTCCATTTCCACAGGAAAATCGTAGGATTTTTTTTGTCCGCGATGTGACGACACGATATGATGATATAGCAAGAGATAAAAAAATTATTTCAAGAATGTGGCAGCATATCATCGATATCTGTAATGCGTTTCCAAAAAATATTATGGTGTTTTTCCCTAGTTTTAACACGCTTTCTCTGTTTCAAAATAAAGGAAGTTTTCATGGCATTAAGCGTTGTCTTTATGTTGAAGAACAATCTATGTCTCAATCAGATTTAATGGATCTTGTAACAGATTTCAAGTCATGTGGAGTAGAAAATGGTTCAGGTGCTGCTCTTTTTTCTGTGATGGGTGGACGAATTAGTGAAGGTATGGATTTTCCCGCTGAGCAACTCGAAATAGCTGTGATTGTTGGTATTCCTTATCCAAAACCAACTGCAAGACAGCGTGGTCTTCAGAAATATTATGATTTAAAATTTGGTAAGGGCTGGGAGTATACGGTAAATGCACCAGCTGCAAGAAAACTCCTTCAGTCTATCGGCAGGCTTATTCGTGATGAAAAAGACAGAGGAGTCGCAATCATTCTTGATAAGAGAGCACCTCGTTTCAAACAATATATTAGAGATATGAATGAATCCAAAAATCTTTTAGATGATATACATACATTTATGAATAAGTGATGTTGTTTTTACTTGAAATAAAATATTTGAATTATTGTAATTGAAAAAATTAGTAATTTGTTTAAGTTGATGTTGCATTTGCAGTTTGCTACTTGGGGTGGCATTTATGAGGCGGGTTTTATCCTATGGATTCAAAGAAACAGAAATCTAAGCTTATACTTGAAGATGGTTCTGTTTTCCATGGATACTCCTTTGGATCTAAAAAGGTTGTAACTGGAGAAGTTGTGTTCAACACAGGAATGGTGGGTTATCCTGAAAGTCTCACAGATCCATCATATAGAGGTCAAATCCTGGTTTTAACGTATCCTTTGATAGGTAATTATGGTGTTCCTGGAAATGAAAAAGAAGACAACCTGTTAAAATATTTTGAATCTGACAAAATTCAAGTTCAGGGGTTGATCATTTCGAATTATTCTGAAAAATATTCTCATTGGAATGCCAAAAAATCTTTATCGGAATGGATGAAAGAACATAAAATTCCCGGAATTTTTAATGTAGATACTAGAGAGCTTACAAAAAAATTGAGGAAAAAAGGAACAATGCTTGGAAAGATCATCTATGATAATGAGGCTATTGATTTTGAAGATCCGAATAAGAGAAATCTAGTAGCGGAGGTTAGTATTAAAAAACCTATTGTATATAAAAAAGGCAAGCGTAGAGTTGTTATTGTTGATTGTGGTGTAAAAAATAATATTATCAGAGCATTTCTTAGGAGAAATATTACTGTTATTAGATGCCCATGGAACTATAATTTCTTAGATGAAAAAGCAGATGGTATTGTACTGTCTAATGGGCCGGGGAATCCTCGAATGTGTAAAGAAACAATAGAGAATGTACGAAAAACTCTTTCAACAAATATTCCAATTCTTGGTATTTGTCTTGGTTCACAAATTTTAGGGCTTGCAGCTGGAGCTAGTACTTATAAATTAAAATATGGGCATCGAAGTCAAAATCAGCCATGTGTGGAGGTCGGAACCAAAAAATGCTATATCAATTCACAAAATCATGGATATGCTGTTGATTCAGATACATTACCTGAGGATTGGCGGGAGTGGTTTTACAACAATAATGATAAAACAAACGAAGGCATTATTCACATATCAAAACCATTTTTTGGTGCACAGTTTCATCCTGAAGCATCTCCAGGACCTGATGACACTGAATTTTTATTTGATTTGTTCTTAAGAGCAATAAAACCATGAAAGAAAAAAATAAGAAACTAAAAAAAGTCCTTATACTGGGTTCTGGTGCAATACGGATAGGACAGGCTGGAGAATTTGACTATTCTGGTAGTCAGGCAATTAAGGCGTTAAAAGAACATGGAATTAAAACAGTGCTAGTAAACCCAAATATTGCAACAATTCAAACATCTGCCTATCTAGCAGATAAAATATACTTTTTACCAATTGATACCTATTTTGTTGAAAAGGTTATTGAAAAGGAAAAACCAGATGGCGTCTTACTTGGTTTTGGAGGTCAGACAGCGTTAAATGTTGGTTGCGAACTCGCAAAAAAAAGTGTTTTTAAAAAATATAATGTGGAGGTACTTGGAACCCCTATAAAAGCAATTCTTGATACAGAGGATAGAGACCTCTTTGTAAAAAAAATACAGGAAATCAATCTCAAAGTTCCAATAAGTAAGGCAGTTACAAGTGTGGAAGAAGCAGTTGAAGTTGCAAAAAAAATTAACTACCCTGTTATGTGTAGAATAGCCTATGCTTTAGGAGGTTTAGGCTCAGGGGTAGCCAATAATAAACAACAATTAGTTGAGATTACAAAAAAAGCATTTTCTTTTACTAAACAAATCTTAATTGAGGAATATTTTGGCGGATGGAAAGAACTTGAATATGAAGTAGTGAGAGATCAATTCGATAACTGTATTGTAGTATGCTCAATGGAAAATGTTGACCCTATGGGGATTCATACTGGTGAAAGTATTGTAGTTGCTCCAGTGCAAACATTAACTTCCTCTGAGAATTTTAAACTGAGATCTATTGCAATAAAGGTAATTCGACATCTTGGCATAATTGGCGAGTGTAATATACAATTTGCGTTTGATCCAAAGTCCGAAGATTACAGGATAATTGAGGTTAATGCTAGACTAAGTAGAAGCTCAGCACTTGCTTCAAAAGCTACAGGTTATCCACTTGCTTTTATTGCAACAAAACTTGCATTAGGCAATAGTTTACCTGAGGTTGAAAATATTATTACAAAAGAGACATCGGCATGTTTTGAACCAGCTTTAGACTATGTTGTTCTTAAATATCCTCGATGGGATCTGCAAAAATTCAGAAAGGTTAGTCTTAACATAGGTTCTGAAATGAAATCAGTTGGAGAAGTAATGGCAATTGCAAGAAGTTATGAGGAGGCTCTTCAAAAAGCAATCAGAATGCTTGATGTTGGAATGAACGGGCTTGTTTGTAACAATCTTGTGTTTAATGATTTGGAAAAAGAGTTAAAGGAACCAACTGACAAAAGAATGTTTGCGATAGCTGAAGCACTCAAAAGAGGATACTCTATTAATAAAATACATCGTCTAACAAGAGTTAACCCATGGTTTCTCTACAAAATGGAAAACATAGTTGAATTGGAGAAAAAATTGAGAAAATATACGATTAAAAAACTACCTATTTCTTTAATGAAAGAAGCAAAGCAAAAAGGTTTTTCAGATAAACAAATAGCAATACTTACAGATAGTACTGAGCTGGAAGTAAGAAAAAGAAGGAAGAAAATTGGTGTTATCCCATATGTGAAACAAATAGATACCCTAGCTGCAGAGTACCCTGCGAAAACCAACTACCTATATTTGACATACAATGGCTGTTGCGATGATCTTACTTTTAAAGAAAAAAGACAGGTTGTTGTTTTAGGAGGAGGAGCATATAGAATTGGTTCTTCAGTGGAGTTTGACTGGTGTTGCGTTAACTCCGTGATAACGCTTGATAATCTAAATTATAAAACCATAATGATTAACTATAACCCTGAAACAGTGAGCACAGATTATGATATCTGTGATAAACTCTATTTTGATGAGCTCACGTTTGAAAGAGTTCTTGATATCTGTGAAAAGGAAAAACCTATAGGGGTAATTGTCTCAATGGGTGGTCAAATTCCGAATAATCTTGCGATTCCTTTGCATAACGCAGGCATACCTATTCTTGGAACATCTCCACTTAATATTGATAGAGCTGAGAATAGGCATACGTTTTCACAACTCCTTGACACATTAGATATCGATCAACCCAAGTGGAAAGAATTAACTAACATAGATGATGCTGAAAAGTTTGCAGAAAAAGTTGGTTACCCTGTTCTTGTAAGGCCAAGCTATGTTCTCAGTGGTGCTGCGATGAGCATTGCGTTAAGCAAAATTGAATTAAAAAAATATCTTAGAAAAGCCTCTGAAGTTAGTAAGAACTATCCTGTTGTTATCAGTAAATTCATCACAGGAGCTAAAGAAATAGAAATTGATGCTGTTGCCAACGGCGGAAATCTCTATTGTTATGCAATATCTGAACATATCGAAAATGCAGGGGTTCACTCAGGAGATGCATCGATGGTATTGCCTCCTCAGAGGACATATTTGGAGACAATGAGAAGGATTAAAAAAATCGCCAAACAAATTGCTAAATCTTTAGAAATTACAGGTCCATTTAATATACAATTTATCGCTAAAGAGAATGACGTAAAAGTTATTGAATGTAATCTACGAGCTTCAAGAAGCTTTCCGTTTGTTTCTAAGGTTTTTAAGATAAACTTTGTTGATCTAACGACTAAGATTATTATGGGTAAACGTGTCCCGAAAATTGAGCGTTCTTCTTTTGATTTGGATTATGTTGGAGTAAAGGCACCACAGTTCTCTTTTACAAGACTAAAAGGTTCAGATCCTATTTTAGGTGTGGAGATGGTTTCAACCGGAGAGGTTGCTTGCTTGGGAGACGATTTTAATGAAACGTTTTTGAAAAGTCTTATATCTGTTGGTTTTAAACTACCAAAGAAAACGATTCTTCTATCTACTGGACCAATAGAAAGTAAGGCAGAGTTTCTAGAAAGTACAAAAATATTAGATCAAATGGGTTTTAGCTTTTATGCTACAGGTGGGACAGCAGATTTTCTTAAAAAAAATGGTATAAAATCCAAAGTCCTGTTTTGGCCGTTAGAAAATAAAGAACCAAACACTCTTAGTTATATTGCTGATGGGAAAATTGATTTAGTAATAAATATACCTAAAAACATCGAAAAAGAAGAACTCGATAATGATTATCTTATCCGGCGCAAGGCGGTTGACTTTGATGTTCCTTTAATTACTAATTTGCAACTTGCAAAAAGATTTGTTGAAGCAATGTATCGAACTTCACCTGAAGACTTGAAAGTTAAGAGTTGGGATGAGTATAATTAGTTGTTAATTATTTTGGTAAGAGATTAGGAATTCCATCTTCAATAGGATAGATGTTCTTGCATTTTTTACACGTAAATGTACCGGTAATTATCTCCCCTTTCTCCTCTTTATCTATTGTTAATTCTAAATCTTCTTTACATGTTGGACAGCAAAGAATCTTTATCAAATCTTTTTTCATATCATCACCTCTTTTTTCAATACTTGCCAAGAAAAATCGGCCTTTTTTTCCCTACATCTGCATCATAGATAAACGCCCAGTCGTCATCAGTTGACTTTCTTGCCTCATCGAGCTTTTGTAGATAGTTTTTCACCTGAGAATCCATAAGATCTGCCTGATGCAAAACACTTGCTTCAACGGTTTTCGGCATTCTCGGAGATCCATACTCATATCGTCCATGATGACTCAGTATCATATGACTTAAATGCATTTCAAGTTCTTCTGAAAACTCTTTACCATTTTTTTGTAACTCAGAAATCTTCTCTCGAATCCATCTCTCACCCATCACAATATGACCAATAAAATTTCCCTCATCTGTCTTATCAACTGCAGCAGTATACTCATATTCCTTTAGTTTTCCGACATCATGAAGTATTGCACCACAAACGAGCAAGTCTTTGTTTATCCCAGGATACATTCCGCAAATATTTTTACAGAGCCGAATTACTCCTACAGTATGTTCTAGATTTCCACCGACATAATTATGATGATGAGATATTGCAGATGGAGAATGAGTATACTCCTTTACAAAACCAGCATCATCAAAAAACAGTAAAAGAAGCCTGTTTAATTGTTTATTTTTAACGTCTTTAATCTCTTTTTTTAGCACATCATACAGTTCTTTTATTCTCTCTTCATCTAAAGCGGGGATAAAATCACTGACATCATACTCACTAGGGCTGCATCTTCTCACACCACCAGTATTTTCATTGATTGATATCTGCGGTTTTTCTTCATACAACTCCACCATCCCAGATCGCACCTGCACAACATCTCCTACAGAAAAGCTGTCATAGAGTCTTTTTACACGGTCTTTGTTGTCGCCTCCCCAGTATTTTATACTAATTTCCCCTGTTTTGTCTGTTGCAATAAAGTCAAACCATGTCCCTCGCTTATACGCTCTCGGGGGGTTTTTTATTTTTGCAGCAAAAAAATCATTGACAACATCGCCCTCTCTCAGATTCTCAATGAATTGCTCTTTGCTTCTTTTCCCTGTATCTGTTTTGATCAAGGTTTGTTCTTCTTTTTTCTTTTCATAATGATAAATATCAGTCATATTTATCCTCCCATTTTCTCATATTAATATAACTCAGAGTTTATACATTTTTCCTTCTCTTACTATCTCGACTTTCGTTGGGATTTTCTTGAACATATTTGGATGTTCTGTATGGATCGGATATAGTATCTTTGGATTGATTGTTTGAATAAGCTCTCTCAGATCTAACCCGCAGATATGCCCAGAACAGTGAGATTGAACAAATCTCAGATCAAAATGATTCAACCAGTGCTGCATTCGTTCATATGATATTTCCATCTCCTCATTAAATGGTTCAGATAATGAATGTATATACACACCATTGTTTGGTTTTAAATCAATAAGCGTGTTAAAATACCAGAAGTTTAAAATAACCATATAATCGGTTGGTTTTTTTGTTATATCCTCTGCTGTTATCAAATTGGGATGTTTTAGTCTCTTTCTTATGTATTTTTCTTTATAGTCTTCACCAATATATGTCCCTGTCATTCTTTTAGGTTTTAAGAGCAGGATGTTTTCATCTATACTATCAGGCGTTCTAAGTTTTTTATCTTTATGGTATCTCTCTAAAAAACAAGCGTGTCTGAAACTTATAACTAGTTTTTTATCAAGATCTTTTGCAATTCTATAAAATGTTGTAAACCTGTCAACATCTTTGAAATTAAAATCAACGATTGAAAGATTTTTACACTGTGAAATCTCTTTTTTTGAATTGTTGTAGACTGTATTTTCAGATTCATTTGATTTTTCTCTATCTATTCTTGTTCCTTCTGTTATCATTGCTATAGGTTTTGATTCTTTTACAGCCTCCATAAAATCGGTCGTCATTTCCGCATGTAATCCATGCATTCGCAGATCTCCAGTGTATATCAACGATCCTTTTGAAGTGTGTATAATAAACCCGTAGGAGCCAGGGACGGAATGGTCAACATGAATTGGTTCAATTTCAAGTGAATCAATAGTTATTTTCTTCCCAGTTCTAAATGTTTTAAATATTCTTTTTATCGTAGGTTTTCCATAATCACGTCTGAAAATCGGTCTTTTTTTATAATCAATAACCTCGTTCTCAATGGTTCTCTGACTTTGCTCTTGTACTGCATCAAGTATGTATTTGCATGTTTCACCACAGTAGATAGGTATGTCTTTGTGAAGAAATGAAATGTAATTTGCATGATCTGCATGGGCATGAGATAAGGCAACTCCAGCAATATCTGGTTCTTCTGCTTTTCTTCCGAGATGCTCTAATAAATCTTCTCTATAGATACCACGTATATCTGGGATTAATTTCATTGCAAGAAAATCACCGATGCCGTTTGCAGGCCGTGGAGTTAAAAACTCTTCAAAATACAAACCTCGTTTCTTAAAGCTCATACCAAAATCCAGGAATATCTTTGTATCGTTGTCTTCCAGGAGGATTTTATTTCCTCCTATTTCTTCTACTCCACCATAGAATATGAGTTTTACCACAACGCGTTCCCCGTTTCTTTTAAAATATAGTATATGCTACAAGACTGTTATTCTGCTAAAGTTTATGAAAGTTTGTATGAAGGCGAAAAATATCAACATAAACTCTAGTAAATTTTCGTTTATGCTACAGAATTATACCTCAATACGGAAAGTATCTAAATTTAGTTACAAATGCTTTTATATGTAAAAAGTATTTCATATTAGGGCTCTGTGATGCACAAAGATTTGCAAATTGATGATATTTCTGAATCGGGTGGAACATTATATCGAAATGAATTTATTTACTATGTAGGTTCGTTGATTTTTGGTACAGGCATTGCATCACTTTTTATAGGGATTGCACTTGTTATGATTTTCACACTGCATTCTAAATCATATCCCGGGGAGATTATTCTTACTACCACTTTAGTAGCCATTGGTATTGCACTGATATTGATTGGCATTAATATTATGATGAGACATACGAAATATGGGAAATACATTGTGATTGTGAGTTCTTTCT
>JAUWYM010000010.1 GCA_030615845.1 Thermoplasmatota archaeon
CTTATTTTTTACCAGTAAAATGGAGTTCAAATCTCATCTGTTTGATGGATGTGAATTAATAGCAAGAAATATATAAAGAAAAACATTATCTCAAGAGAAAGAGGAGAATAACTTGACTGAAGAACTTTTAATTTTTGATGCCCATTGCGACACTGCAAACGTATTATTAGAAAAATTATCCTATTTTATTAAGGATAGTCAAAGTCATTTGGATATTGAAAAGATTAAAAATGGTGGATTGAACGCTCAGATTTTTGCTATCTGGGTGAACCATGTTTATTCCCCGTATAGAACAATTAAACAAGCATTACTTATGTATAATGCTTTAGAGAAGAAAATATTTAATCCAGGGTATGGAGAAAAAGTTACTTCATCTACTGAAATGAAAACTGCGATAAAAAACGGAAAACTTGCTTGTTGGTTGTCTCTAGAAGGTGGACATATCATTGAAAATTCAATTAAAATCCTTGAATTTTTTCATTCACTTGGTATTCGTTGTATGACTCTTACTCATTTTAAAAATACAGATTGGGCTGATTCTTCAGATGATAAGCCAAAATGGGATGGTCTTAATAAACTTGGAAGACAAATAATTACGAAAATGGATAAGCTTGGTATGGCCATTGACGTATCTCATTCATCAGACAAAACTGTTGAAGATGTTTTAGAAGTTACTTCAATGCCTATTATGGCATCTCATTCTTGTTCAAGGACAATATGTGATATTTCTCGTAATATTCCTGATACTCTTATAAAAGAAATCGCAGAACGAAAAGGCTATATTGGTGTCAATTTTTTTCCAGGTTTTTTGAAAAAAACAATTAGTGACCAAGTAAACAAGAATATTGAGAAATATAAAAAAGAATATCAGGAAAAAATTGAGGGAAATGAAGATAATCCAGATATTCTCAACCAAGCAGATATTTGGTTATTTACAAAAATTGTTGAAGGAAATGATAAAACAGATTTAAATGCAGTAATTGAACATATCGAACATATTGCTGATGTTGGTGGAGTAGAATGCGTTGGGCTTGGAAGTGATTTTGACGGTATTCCTTCAACTCCCACTGATTTAACAGATGTTTCTTGTTATCCAGCATTGGTTGAAGGTTTATCTAGGACGGGTTTTAAGATGAAGGAAATCAACAAAATTATGGGTGTGAATCTTTTCAATTTTTTAAAAAAATTTGATTAAACTTTATCCATGTCATGTAACAGATAAGAGGTATAGTGGTAGAAACATCAAAATATCTTTGGTATTTTCAATTTTGCTGTGATTTAAACTCCCAGTCGGAATCACGTCCCCTGCACAATTCTTTACCAAAACCTAGACTATCTTTGGTATAATTCTTGTTGGTAGATAATATCCTGGCTCTGAGTAACCTTTTTATCTAACAGTTCTATCTGACCGATGGGAGAGGTATATATTCTTCGATAAAGCCATAAATATATAGATTATTATCAAAGTTATCGATGAATTATCTAGTAAAAAATATTTTTAGGTCTGACTCTAAAATAACCAAAATACTTTTACCTAATGTTAGCATCCGCTTTTTAAATGACACAACTAAGCATTATATTTCTAGGAACCGGTGGAAGCTGGCCGACGGTAAAAAGAAACGTGACCTCTGTTGCAGTAAAAAGAGGCAGTGAAGTAATACTATTTGACTGTGGTGAAGGAACACAACGTCAGTTTCAGAAATCAAAACTGAGTTATATGCAGATATGTAACGTGTTTATCACTCATTTTCATGGAGATCATTTCCTCGGTTTACCTGGTCTTATTCAAACAATGCAGTTAAATGACCGAGAAAAGCCTCTTCATATTTATGGGCCTAAAGGTATGAAAAAACTATCATCTCAACTGGTATCTCTTGGGTATTTTAGACCTTCGTATAAAGTAGTTGCACATGAAGTAAATGATGGCGACGTTCTTGAGTTTCATGGTTATGTCATACGTGTTCTAAGGGTTAGACATAATGTTCCTGCACTTGCCTACTGTCTTGAAGAAAAAGAGCGTCCTGGTAAATTCAATAAGCTAAAAGCATTGGAGCTGGGAATACCTGAAGGACCACTTTTTAGTAAACTTCAAAGAGGACAATCTATAATATTAGACAATGGACAAAAAATCACTTCAGATATGATATTAGGTTCTCCGAGGAAAGGACGAAAAATAGTGATTTCCGGGGATACAAAACCATATGAGAAAATAATAGAATTCTCAAAGGATGCTGATGTGTTGATTCATGAGGCGACATTTGATTCAGAACTTGAGGATATTGCTGTAGATTATGGACATACAACTGCTGCTCAGGCTGCAACGATTGCAAAAAAAGCACAGGTGGAGAGGCTGTTTTTAAATCATATTAGTCCTCGGTATCTGAATCATCAGGTATTGGAAGATGATGCAAGAAAGGTTTTTAAGAATTCGTTTGTTCCAAAAGATTTTCAGGAAGTTGAAGTTAAGTTGAAAAAATAGAATCTATATTTGTTTTGAGTCTGAAAAATCATAATTTTATTAAGTACCTCATACTATTATCTTTTGATTTTTATGGAAGCGAGACCATCGTACGATGAATACTTTATGGAAATGGCTGAGCTTGTATCAAAAAGAAGTACTTGTTTACGAAGAAAAGTGGGGGCGTTACTTGTTAAAGACAAGCATATTTTAAGTACTGGATATAATGGCGCTCCAAAAGGGCTTAAGCATTGTTCTGAAGTTGGTTGTCTGAGGGAAAAAATGAATATTCCTCCAGGGGAACGGCATGAACTGTGTCGGGGATTGCATGCAGAGCAGAACGCAATTATTCAGGCAGCAGTGTTTGGTGTCTCCATAAAAGATTCTACGCTCTATTGTACGAATACTCCTTGTGTTGTTTGTGTGAAGATGCTTATAAATGCTGGTGTTACAGAAATTATCTATTCTGGAGACTATCCTGATGATCTTGCGAAACAAATGTTAAGCGAGAGCAATCTAAAAATAAAAAGATTTAAATAATATTACCCTATATAAAAATTGGTTAATTGAAAAAAGATCGTGTAATTGAAAAAAGAGAAAAATATAAATACTTAAGAATTGATTTATTTTATGAGGAGAAAGCATGAAACGAAAAAGATCATTCGTATTAGATGAGAAGGATACTAAAGCAGTCCAACTGTTTGCAGAACTGGGGATGCCAAAAAATCTTGCAAAGACGCTACTTTATATCTCTCAGGTTGACGAATGCCGCTCTGCAGACGTTGAACAAGGAGCAGATCTCAGACAACCTGAAGTAAGTGTAGCTATGCAAGAACTCAGACGAAGAGGTTGGGCAAAAAAACGCGATATAAAAAAGAAGGGAAAAGGAAGACCAGTCCACTTATATCGACTGACTTCAGATTTACCCGATATTTTAAAGAGTTTTGAAAAAGAAAAGATGAAAGAAGTAGAAAACATCAAACAAGACCTTGGTCAATTACAAAACCTAATCTCCACTATCGAAAAACCATAGATACACCGTAGATTTCCAATCACTACTTCTTTTTTTATTTATCGTTAGTGGATAATGCTCAGCTGATTTACTTGGTGATATCTAAGTGAAAAAAAGAATAAAAAATATTTTTAACAATGTTGAAAAGAAATTAGATGCAATATTGATAAAAAATTCCACACATCCTTTTATTGACGAAAACTTTTTTTATGTAACTGGTCTTGTAAAAGGAATTTTTGAGGGCTCTCTTGCTGTTTTATATCCTGACGGCGCTATTGATCTTGTTGTTTCCGAGCTTGAAGCAGAAAGTGCAAGTAAATTGAACGTACCTCTCCATATATATAAAGATAAAGAAGATTTTGATGACACCGTCAAAAAACTATCTTCATCTTTTAAAAACATGGGCATAAATTATACGGGCCTGTCGCATGCAGATTTTTGTAAATTAAAAGATATGTTTCCAAAATCAAAATTTACTGATGTTTCCGAAGAACTTGTGAATGCAAGGCTGGTAAAAGACAAGTTAGAAATAAAACAAATCAAAAAAGCATGCAGCATCTCAGATGCAGTAATGAAAAAAATACCAGATCTCCTCCACGAGGGAATGTATGAATATGAAATAGCAGCAGAAATCGAATATCATATGCAAAAACTCGGTGCAGATGGCCCTGCATTTGAAACCATTTCCTCATTTAATAAAAATACTGCAGAGCCCCATTATAGCCATGGAGATGCCAGGGTAAAAAACGGTGATTTTGCCTTATTTGACTTTGGGGCATGCATTCGAAAATACAATTCAGATATGACAAGAACATATGTTTTTGGAAAAGCAGAGAAAAAGCAGAAAGAAATGTATGAAACAGTACTTGCAGCACAACAGATAGGCTTTGACGTGATAAAACCAGAGATGACCGGAGATGAAGTACATACTGCCGTACGTTCATATATTGATGACACAAAATTTAAAGGATGTTTTATACATTCAACAGGACATTCACTTGGACTGGCTGTTCATGATGGGAGTACAGGACTGAGCCCTAAAAGTAATGTTATTCTAAAAGGAAACATGGTATTTACCGTTGAACCAGGTGTGTATATTCCTGGATTTGGCGGAGTCAGAATAGAAGATGATATCCTAGTAAAAAAAGATGGGATAGAGCTTTTAACGAAATGCTCAAGAGAGTTTACAGAAATCTAGATTTGAACCTAAAAAACAGAGAAAGAAAACAGTTACACTTTGTTTTTATCTCGTTTATATGTCCAATTTATCTCACTATTTATTTTCCGGTAAAGCATTGCCCCTTTCTCAAGCGTTTTATGCTCCAGCAAGACATCAAGTGATTCATCTGCAAGCATAGGTAGCTACTTTGCTGTTATTTCAGATTTTACCATGTTTCTCTCAGCCACATAAATCACATTTTTCTCCTGGTATGAAAACTTTGTACTAAAACTTTGTCTTTTTCTTTTTTACCTGCAATTATATTTTCACATAGAAAAGCAGGTTTTTTCTTCATAATAATGCAATATTCTTCAGGTTCCATTACCTTTTTATGAGAACTGCTTATTCAGCCTTTTGTGATTTCAATGAGTTGGCATGACGAAGCAGAATATATCAGAACGCAAGCAAAGAAAAACAATGAATTTTTCGCAAACTCTCTACCTATGATTGCAAGTGAAAACGTGCTATCTCCACTCTGTCGTGAGATGCTTATCTCTGATTTTCATGGAAGATATGCTGAAGGCACACCAGGTCATAGATATTATGAAGGATGTAACTTCTTTGATCTTGTTGAAGAAAAAGCAATGGAGCTTGCAAAAAAACTATTTAATTGCAGTTATGTTGACGTGCGACCAACTGCAGGGACAACTGCAAATATCGCGATTTTAAAAGCCCTTATGAAACCGGGGGAAACTGCGACAGTGCTTGATCTTGCCAATGGCGCTCATATCTCTTTTGGAAAGTGGGGTGCTGCAGGAGTCCGAGGGATAAATCTCATCTCTTATCCGTTTAACGATGAAGAAATGAATATTGATGTTGATGGTGCGGTAAAACTCATTAAAAAAGTAAAACCAAAACTTGCGTTAAACGGCCGATCTGTCTTTTTGTTTCCAAGCCCCATAAAAGAGATTGCAGAAGCAGCACATGACGTTGATGCCTATCTCATCTATGATGCAGCACATGTTCTTGGTCTTATCGCTGGGAAACAATTCCAAGACCCATTACGGGAGGGTGCAGATGTGGTAAGTGGGAGTACCCATAAGACGCTTCCAGGTCCTCAGGGAGGCATGATTATTTCCGATCATAAGGGAGAAAGTGATGAGGATAAATCTTTCCTGCGAAAACTTGGCTTTGGAGTGTTTCCAGGAGTGACCTCATCATATCATCTTCATCATGTTGCAGCAAAAGCAATAGCATTTGCTGAACATTTAGAATTTGGTGAAACATATGCTAAACAAATCATAAAAAATGCACAAAGACTTGCACAGGCTCTCTATGAACGCAGTTTTAAAGTGTTTGGTGAACAGCTAGGATTTACGAAATCCCATCAGGTTCTTTTAGAAATTGGACCCGGAAAAGGAAAAGAGGCATCTAAAAAATTAGAAGATGCTGGGATTGTCACAAACATGAACACAATTCCAGGAGATACAGACCCGTTGAATCCTTCAGGTCTTCGTTTAGGAACACCTGAGCTCACGAGAATTGGTATGAAAGAAAAAGAAATGGATGAAGTCGCCGTATTTTACCAAAGAGCACTCCTCAAAGGTGAAGATACAAAGAAAATAAAAGCTGATGTCAAAGAATTCAGAAAAGATTTTCAAGGACTTCACTACTGTTTCAAAGAAGGATTCAGAGGATATGACTATCATAAGTTGATATAGAATGATTGTTGCGCTCTCTGGCACGCCAGGAACTGGGAAAACTTCTGTTTCAGCTCTTTTACAAAAAGAAGGATATGAAGTTGTTAGCCTCAATGAGATTGCAATAAAAAAAGGTTTTATTGAAGGTATTGACAAAAAAAGAAACTCAAAGATACTCGATATTTATAGATTAAATGAATACATTCGTAATAAGTATGCAGCAGAAGATCTTGTTTTTATCCAGGGACATGCAGCACATTTTTTAAATGTTGCAGAGAAAATTGTACTTCTCAGATGTCATCCAAAAAAGCTAAAAAAACGCCTTGAAAAAAAGGGATGGAACAAGGAAAAGATAAAGGAGAATGTTGAAGCAGAAATCCTTGATGTTATTCTTTGCGAAACTGCTGAACGCTGTCCTGAAAAAAGTATTTTTGAAATTGATACAAGCAACAAAACAATAGAATCTGTCGCAGAATCAATCATTGAAATCATCAAGAGTAACTTTGAACCTACAAAAAAGTATAATATAGGAAAGATTGATTGGTCTGAAGAGATTCTAAAAGATTTCTAAAATGTTGGAGATAAAAGATGGTGCTTGACAAAAAAAGAGACAGTGTAGATCCTGTATTGTCCGTTGTTGCAAAATGTTTTTCAAAAGTCAGTCCCGATGTACTTACATGGCTTGCTCTACTGTTTGCAGTACTGTCTGGCATATTTTTCTATTTCTCTTCACCTGAATATGAATTATTAAACTATTATCTTTTTTTTGCAGCACTTTTTGTCTTTTTAAATGGTCTTTTTGATGCAATTGATGGAAAAGTTGCGAAAATAACTTATAAAACGTCGCTTCGTGGAGATTTTCTTGACCATGCGCTTGATCGATATGCCGATGTGTTTATGGTAGGAGGTCTTGCACTGAGTACCTGGTGTCGACCAAGCATAGGGCTTCTTGCAATTATTGGAATGCTACTTACAAGCTACATGGGGACACAATCTCAAGCTATAGGACATAAACGGGAGTACTCTGGCCTCTTAGGTCGTGCAGATCGATTAGTTTTATTGATGGTGTTTCCAATTGTGCAACATATAGTACTCAGATGTCCCATACAACTGCCTTGGAATATAACGGTTCTGGAATGGGTGTTACTCTATTTTGCAGTCGTTGGAAACATAACAGCTATTCAACGATTTTACAGTACGTTAAAGTGGTTTAAGAAAACATGAATAACCAGCAGAAAAAAGCAATTATTGTATCAATTGATAATGCTGTTTCAGAAATAATCCAGCTAGCAGATACTTTAGAATACTCTGTTGTAAAAGAATTTATTCAAAAAAGAAAACTCCCTGATGTAAATTTCTATGTCGGCTCTGGTAAACTTGATGAGATAAAAGAGTTCATCAATGACTCAGAAGAACCTATTGATTTAATAATTATTAATGGAGAGTTAAAACCATCTCAGTGGTTTTCGCTTGAAAAACAATTCAAGATTGAAGTGTATGATCGCATACATCTCATCCTTGCAATTTTTGAAGAACGTGCAGAACGAAAAGAAGCAAGGCTCCAAGTAAAACTTGCTCAATTGCAATATGAAAGACCATATGTTCGTGAACTTATTCATAGGGCAAGGGCCGGTGAACATCCAGGTTTTATGGCGGGTGGAGAGTACCAGGTTGATGATTATTATGAAATGATTAAAAAGCAGATGAAAAAAATCCGATATGATCTTAAAAAAATCAGAAGTGATAGAGAGCATCATAGAAAAACAAGATATAAAAGTGGGTTTTATCTCGTATCACTTGCAGGATATACAAATGCGGGAAAAAGCAGTCTTCTCAATCTTCTCTCAGGTGAACAAGTAAACGTTGAAGGAAAGCTTTTTTCAACCCTTTCGACAACAACCAGAAGAATTCCAAAGAAGGCAAAAGGAGAAACAATTCCCATTCTTCTCACTGATACCGTTGGTTTTATTGAAAACCTTCCTTCCTGGATTATCGATGCATTTCATTCGACACTTGAGGAAATTGAAGTTGCTGATGTTGTGGTACTTGTTGTTGATGGAAGTGAAGAAAAAGAGCTTGTTGAGAAAAAACTTCAGGTTTCCCTTGATGAATTACTCGAACTTGGTGTCACCGCTTCAGTTGTTATTGCTTTGAATAAAATCGACTTAATTGATAACAAAGAAGTCGATAATCTAATACAGTATCTTAATCATCAGGGATTATTGAAAGATAGATTGTGCACTCCAATCTCTATTAACGAAAAGAAAAACATTGATGTATTACTTGAAAATATATACAAATCTTTACCTCACATGATTGAGATGGAACTACAATTACCAATTAATGAAGAGTCTCAGTCATTTGTATCTCAATTATATAAAAATACGAGAGTTTCTTATATTAACTATAACCATTGTGTCACTATATGTATTGAATGTAATGCAAAAATAAAAGATAAAATATTATCCAAATGTGAAAAGCTTCACGGATCAATTATCTGATGAAAAACATAATATTTATACGATGAATTTTGTTCTAGATAAAAAAGGGAGGCTATAAAGGGGTATCCAAAAACTCTTCTAAAAATTCAATCATCAGCATGTAAGATGAAATACTGCAGACACCTTCTTTTTACCTTTCAGTTCATTATATATTTTGCATGCCTTTTTCGTTTCTTCAACTATCAACTCTATTCCTTCTGATTTCAAGAATTGCTTTGTCTCATCTAGAACTTTCATTAAGCCATATGCTCCAGTCCCTACAATCAAAACCTCAGGATTGTATTTGATAACATCTTTCAAATCCTCTCTCTGAAGTAAATGTCCACTCTTCCTCCACCAGCTATCATCTACCTTACCTGGATATAAAATCACATCTGATGTATATGTTTTTCCATCTATTACTATTTTTCCGAAAGAGTATGATTCAATCAAGAAAATTCTCCAAATTATTTTCTTCCAAAGTTGACGGCATGTTACTATTCTTAATCCGTATTGGATTGATAAATTTAAATATATTGGATGTATTATCCAATACGAATTAGAGGTATGGAAAAAGATGGACAAATTTACAATAATAGCAGCCATATGTGGCATAATATTGATATCCTTTAGTACAGGTTTTTATTTAGCAATTAATGAAGAATCAGAATGGGAATCTAAACTAACGATAATCGATGATTACGGCCGCGATGTTTCAATTACAATAAATCCACAAAGAATAATTTCTTTATCGCCAAGTACCACAGAGATTTTATTTGCAGTTGGAATGGGAGATAGAGTTATCGGAGTGGATGAATATAGTGATTACCCTGAAGAAGTAAAAGATAAAACAAAAATCGGAAGCTATCTAACGCCTAATTTAGAAATTATCATATCTCTGAAACCTGACCTGATATTGGTTTCAGATATGACTTCTAAAGATGATGTAGCCATTCTTGAGGAAAAGGGTTTAACCGTTGTTGTTTTGGCTCCAAGAGATATAGATGGGATAATTCAAGACATAAGACTTGTTGGAGCTATAGGAAATAATTCCGCTGAGGCAAATAATCTGGCAGATAGTCTTGAGCAGAGAATTAATGCTGTTACCTCAAAAACCAGTAACAGCAACCTTAATAGACCTAGTGTATACATAGAATATTATCCCTATTGGACGTATGGCCCGGGTTCTTTTGGTAATGATTTAATTTTGATGGCAGGTGGTAGAAACGTTGCATCAACGACGATTACTGCCTATCCAGAGATCACAAGCGAATTTCTCATTGCAAGTAACCCTGAAATTATTATATTTACAGTTGGTTATCATGCTTCAACAACAGTTGAAGATATAACAAATAGAGCTGGTTGGGATGCCACTGATGCAGTCAAATATAACAGGATATATACCATCGATGATGACATCATGGCCCGTCCAGGACCACGGATTGTAGATGCTTTTGAACAACTAGCAGAAATGATTCATCCCGAGTTATTTTCCTAAACATATTATGACAAAATGTGTGTTTAATTTCACTTAAAAAAATATGATGATAAATTATGTTTAAAATAGATTTTGAAAAAAAACGTATCAAAAGAAAACTTATCCAGATAGGTGTTGAAATAAAGGACAAGGACCTTAAGGCCGAGCCCATTGAGTTAATAGAGGAGCCCGAGGAGATGCCTTTGGAGAAGGCTGAGATAGTCGTCTCAGGAGGCTGGGGGTTAAATGCCGTTGGGGGATTTGCCCCTGTTGAGGAGATGGCCACGATTTTGGGAGGTGCCGTAGCTGGGACTCGCCCAGC
>JAUWYM010000184.1 GCA_030615845.1 Thermoplasmatota archaeon
AGTTTTTTGGAGACAGCATCCTTAATTTTGTCGTTGCTGAGCAGCTTTATAGAGGTAATAAATACTTTTCAGAGGGTGAGCTTACTCGTAGGAGATCGTTTGGAGTAAATAATAATTTTTTAGCAGATGTTGCTAAGAAGATGGAACTCGGTCAGTTTCTCCTGCTGGGGCGGGGGGAGATCAAACAAGACGGGTCTTCGAATCGTACGAATCTTGCCAATGCGCTTGAGGCATTAATTGCTGCTATTTATCTTGATTCAGATATGAATTGCACTCGAAGATTTATTTTAGATAAAATATTTACAAAAGAGTTCCAGTTCTAATGAATATGCTTTTCGCTGTTTACTTCAGATTTTTATACACCAAATTTAAATTTATATAGAAAAATTTATATAACAAACTTACATCTCCTGTTTTAGATTTAAGTAGTTGGAATGGGGAAGGAATCATTTTTTCCAAATACTCATTCTCATCACCTCCTCTCCCTTCCCCATCAAAACTACCAACAATAAACTTAAAGAAATTTCCTCAAAGTATTTTATAAAAAAGAACACTTCAAGCAAGCCACAATCGTACAACACAACCCAAAATAAAAACTATCGTTAGTGTCGCTAAATAAAAAAGAGTTGTTTCCCACTTTTCCTCTAATAATATTCCCACCGTACTCTCCTCAACAACAAATCTTTTTACTAAGTTTTATACTTTTCTTTATTTTATTCGTCATATGACGATACTATGCAAGAGAAAAGCGTTTCACAGAAGATACGATCATAATATCAAAAAATAATCTAAAAAAACTCCTCCTCATTATATTATCTATTGGCGAACTACAGTTTCTCCATATAATCCCAGTTTTTATAAGTATTGTTCCTAATTGTTTTCAGTTGCACATTCAGTTCTTTATCTTCCGAAAAAAGCGCATCGACAATAATACCTTCAATGTCACGGACAATGATTTTACTTTCATCTTCATTATAATCAGTCGTATAAATATTGCCGCCTTTATAGGTCACTCCCTGTTCCGAGTTATATACCGGTTTTTTCCCAAGCATAAGTTCTGAATCATAATCCTTGATATTTTCCAATCTTTTCAACTGATAGGCATCTTCTGCCATTCCAATCATTGTTCGAAATACTTGTATCTTTTTTTTATCTGATTCTCTTTTTATTTGATTTCTAACTGCAGAAATAATCGCTGGTATCTCCTGCAGTTTTGTCTCTAACAGTATCCTCTTCCAGAACCAATTATACATTTTGCTTCCTCTTGCATTTATGTGTTCCGGAGGTTTTTCAGGATAGAGAATGATTCTTCCGTTGAGCGTTCTATGTTTTTTCCGCCATTCAGTTCTCTGTTTGTCCAGTTCTTTTTTCCTGCAATTGTTTTTTGCCATTCTACTATACTATTATGATCCACTGTTTATAAATTTTATGGAAAATGGAAATTTTATTTACAGAACAATTTATATGAACTTATTATATTGAGGACTTTGAATAACCTTCTGTTTTATTCAATTTTACATCTTAACGTGTGAAATCACGCTAAACCTTACATTATCTTGTGTTTTTCTCTTATTTTCCTAAGGTTTTTTGCCTATTTTTATGCCATTTTTCGATTGTTGACCGTAGAGTAGAGCAGTGGATTTTCATCCGCCGCCCCCTCATCAAACCGTGCATGAGGTTTTCCCTCACACGGCTTTCCGATGAGCTTCTTTCCTGCGCATTCAAAGAGTAGACCAATATTGCACATTTCCATTCATCACTAACAATCCTGATTCTCTGTGTATCTTCCACGTGAAATCTGTTTTCCATCTTCTGCCACTCTTTTGATGTTTCTTACTCCACCAAATCGCTAGTCGTTCATGCACATAACTATCTATTTGGTTGAACACTTTTGATGAGTTGCCGAACTTGAAGTAGTTCATCCAACCTCTCAGAGTTGGATTGAGAAGTTTGACAACCTCTTCAAGCGATAGTTTCAGAATTGCCCTTGCTCCTAATTTTTCTCGTATTTTCTGCTTTATCTTATTCACTGCTGCTTTCTTAGGCCATTTAATGGTATATCGTTTCTTGTATCTATGAGACATAACCTGTCTGTGATGAAATCCAAGAAAGTCAAACCCTTCCTTGCCATATCTCATGTCAACAATCTTTGTCTTCTCAGGATGAAGCTCCAGCCCAAATTGAACCAATCGTTTCTCTATCATCACTTTAATCCACCGAGCCTGTTTCTCACTCCTGCAATGCACAATGATATCATCGGCATAACGTTCGAAAAGAATCGATGAATAATTCCTCTGCATCAATTCATCGAACGCATAATGCAGGAAGAGATTCGCAAGCAACGGGCTGATTACGCCACCAACAATATTGCAAAAAATCTAATTCTAATCAAGACAGTCATCCCAAGAGATAAACTTAAATCTTTTTTACTTAAAAACCAAAAGACACAAGGAGTAGATTGTAATCACGGTGTAAACATCATTCAAATTGGGATGGGATTAAATCATGTTCCCTCTATAAAAAATGTGATGGTGGTTTTGCTTTCTAACGAAAATTTCCATTCTTAGAGATTAAATAGTACAGGTTTCGCAGGTGATAGACGAAATCATAAAAATTATGCGAAACCCCCATCCATATATGTTCTGAATTAAAAATACCTGGAATCTGAGCAAGCATTTCTCATAACACTGAAAGGAATTTTCGATGAAGCAGGGCATAA
>JAUWYM010000030.1 GCA_030615845.1 Thermoplasmatota archaeon
AACTTGTTCATATCAAGCGACCTAATAAAGATACAATTATATCATTAGTTGTTACATTGGATCTTTTTGTAGATCTTCCTGCATCTCAGAAAGGAAGTCATATGTCTAGAAACTTAGAATTAGTATCTGAAATTATAAATCGTACTCTTCAAAAACCTGTTTCCGATCTTGAATCATTTTGTGCAAAAACAGCACAATTACTTCTTAAAAAGCATGATTATGCAACATTTTCAGAAGTAAAAGCAGAAGCTGACTATTTTTTGGATGTAACATATCCAACCGGTAAAAAAGGATCAGAGCCGTACAAGCTTGTTGCAGAAGCACGAGCGAAAAACAATGGAGATGTAAAAAAACTCATCGGTGTCAAAGTAATCGGAATGACTGCATGCCCCTGTGCAATGGAGGTGGTACGAAAGCTGGATTCTCGTGATAAATTTCCGGTTCCTACTCATAATCAGCGTAATATTGGTACGTTGATGATAGAGGTTCCACGTGATGTACATTCTGTCGATGCTGATGATCTTATAACGATCGTAGAAAACTCATTTAGTAGCCCAACCTATAGCATTTTAAAACGAAAAGAGGAGGCAGAATTGGTTCTCAGAGCACATAAAAAACCAAAGTTTGTAGAAGATGTAGTGAGAGATATGCTCAGCATGGTTTTAAGAAAATACAAGGATCTCCCAGACAACGTTATTGTCATTGCAAGAAGTGAAAGTGAGGAATCAATTCATAAACATAATGCCTTTGCAGAACGAGTTACTACACTTGGAGAACTGAGGAAATAGATTTTTGTTTTACCCTGTTTTATATTGATTTAATTACTTCTTTTAAAAAGTGGTTAGGAAAAGACTGTCCTCACCATTTCCGGTCTTTTCCTATGTTGTGGTAGGAGAGATGGGAAAGAGAGGAAAATGGGGGATAGATAAAAAGGAAAATGAAGCTCCGTATTCTCTCCTCCCTCGCTACAACATCAATATGTATTTTTACTTTTTATAATTATATATATTATTTTTCTATAACATTAATCTATTGACGAGTTGAGTTTTATCTTTCTATTGCTTCTCATTTTATAACTGCCTTGTAACAAGATAATACTCGTTAAAAAGCTTTAAAAATATCTGCAGTATTACAGTCCTCCATGTCAAAGTATCATATTGCCGTGCTCCCTGGAGATGGCGTTGGAAACGACGTAATGGAGGCAGCAAGAATCGTTCTCGATACGATAAATCTTGATGCTGAATACATTCATGGAGATATCGGCTGGGAATTTTGGAAAAACGAAGGAAACCCACTGCCTGATAGAACTATTAAATTGTTAAGAGAAACAGATTGTTGTCTTTTTGGAGCTATTACTTCAAAACCAAATGAAGATGCGCAAAAAGAATTGATCCCTGAGTTGAGAAATAGGGGTATTGTTTATTCAAGCGCTATTGTGGGACTTCGTCAGAAGCTGAATCTTCATACAAATCTACGACCTTGTAAGGCATATCCTGGAAACCCGTTGAACTATCGTGACGATATTGATCTTGTTGTTTTTCGAGAAAACACAGAGGGTCTCTATGCAGGTGTGGAGTTCCGACCACCAAGTAAAGAAGTCTATCATGCATTGATGACGCATAAAAAAATGAAGAAATTTGAAGATGTACCACTTGAGGATATAGCGATTTCATGTAGAATATTTACAAGAAAAACTTGTCAGAATATTGTCAGACAAGCCTTTGAATATGCAAAAGAACACAACCGCAAAAGTGTAACCCTTGTAGAAAAACCAAATGTGATACGAGAAACCAGCGGCATGATGGTTCAAGAAGCACGAAAAATCGCGGAAGAATATCCAGATATTAAGTTGTGGGAGACAAATGTGGATGCAATGTGTATGTGGCTTGTGAAAAACCCACAAGACTATGATGTCCTCGTATCTTCAAATATGTTTGGCGATATCATCTCCGATCTTGCTGCACAGATTGTTGGTGGTCTTGGGTTTGCTGCAAGTGGCAACATAGGAGATAACTACGCAGTCTTTGAACCAACACATGGCTCTGCACCAAAATATGCAGGACAATATAAGGTGAACCCTACTGCTATGATTCGTTCCGTCAAACTCATGTTGGATTGGCTTGGTGAGAAAAAACATGCGGAAAACCTTGATATAGCAATTGCCCAAGTTATAAAAGAAGGAAAAGTGAGAACCTATGATATGGGTGGAAAGAATACATCCTTAGAAGTTGCAGAGGAAATAGCAAAGAAGTTTGAGAATCTCTAAGATTCTTTCCTCAATTTTTTAAAACGAAAATATTTGATGTACAAAAAGAAGATTTATAAAAAAAGTTATCTAAAAAAAATTAAAAAAGAGGGCAAGCCTCTAATAACATATATCGCCACGGACAATCCCAAAAATCCACGAAAACGAACCAGGTGGACCTATATCCAAATGTCGTGTAATTTTCTCTCAAATCGTATAAGTTTTTCATTTGATTTCTCAAACACTTCATTTGCAATCTCTATCAAAAGCCCAAGATATTCCTCATTACAAAACAGGTTTCCATCTCTTCCAATGGGTGCGTCTAGACGTTCTGTACTACAAATCTCAACAACAATTTTTTTTCCAAGAGATTTTAATCCAGAGTTCTTAAATCCACATGCAATTGCTGCTTTTACCATGGTATCTGCTGCCTTGTTTGTTTCTGAAACAATATGAATTATAGGAGCTTGTGCAAGAAGCCAGAGCAGCCCACGTTTTGCCTTTTTTGCAGCTTCTTTGATTTCATCTGAATCTATTGTTTTATGCCATCTCCCCAAAAAGATAGCTCCTTTTTTATCTCCAATACGCGGTATTTCAAGAAACACGATTCTACCGGCGCAACTACTTGAGGTATAATAGTGAGAGGAATCATTAATTAACTGAAGTATTGGGAGGATCCCGTCATCTACCTGTTTCTCACGACATGCTTTTTCCAATGATTTCAAAGCATTCTTTTTACCATCTATAAACTCTTTTTTCACAGGCATATGTTTTACACGAATTCCATCTTCTTATCAATTATAATATTGCGCTTTTCAAGCTCTTCAAAAAAAGGTTTCGGGGGAACAACCTCTTCAGAGCAAAAAACACCATATTCTTTAATTATGTTACGTTCTATCATCTGAGCAGTAATTGAGAGGGGATATGCTGTTGTCCGCATCATCGCAGTAATGTTGTTTTTTTCATCGTAATAATCTATCACGGTATATTCCAAAGAGATGTTTTTTCCATTCTTCATTCCTTTGCTAAGAATCTTTATCAAAACGACATCTTTTTCATTGATAGGTAGCTTTTCTAACAGGAGGGTTGCTAATAACTCTCTTGGAGAAACTCGTAGATCTCCTGCTTTTATTTTCTCTTCGTCGGCAAATCCAAGATCCAACAATGTTTTGAATTTTTCACAATGGCCAGGATATCGAATTGTCTTATAGTCAAGATAGCTTATCTTATCTCTATACGTATATGGAAGGGTAGAGCAGCCGCCTGAAGTGAGAAATGCCTCCATCTTTCCAAATGGTTCAGGGAAATTGATTGTTTCAAGTTCGGTCATAGGCTTTTTCACAACAATATTGCCATGATCAAGAACTATTACATCTTCAACGTATTCATTGATAAGCCCATAGGGAGAAAATACAATCTGATACTGAAGCGGAGGCTCAGGATTAAGAGGTAATCCACCCACTCTCAATTTTACATAATCGACAGAATCCATCTGCTCAACAACGTCACGGGTCATAACTGAGGCCATCCCTGGGGCAAGTCCACAATCAGGAATAATTGTCGCATCATTTTTCTTAGCCTTTTCAGAAAGACTTCGCTGTTTCTTTACGATATCATTGTTTCCTCCAAGATCAAGGAAATGTGTTTGTGTCTCAACTGCTATTTTTGTCAATACATAGTTGAATTTATATGGAACTGCAGAGATCACCACATCAACATTTTGAAAATGTTTCTTTACGTTATTTGAATCATCTACATGTATGCTGGTAAAATTTATGTTTTTACCTTCAAGAAATCTTTCAGCAGATTGAACTGTTTGTTTATCTTTATCTGTAATTGTAATGCTGTCAAAATTTGAATATTTACTTAGATCATATGCAATTGCACGACCCATCATGCCAGCGCCAAGAACAAGAGCGTTCATCGTATATTTCCTAAATTAATGTTGTTTGGAATGCTAGATATCATTTAAAATTATTTCTCTAAGAGATTGTATAATTAGTATATTAGATTACTTTATTCAGGCAGAGAAGTAAAGATAGAATAAGGTTTTTATTATGGCTGAAGAATTTAGCAATTTTTAAGGATACAACCTACCGATAATGTCGTTGCACACCTATTTACATATTCATCTGCGAAAAAGGCACTTAAAAACATATTATAATATCATTTCTTAACTAGGAAGGGCAAACTCACATTTTTCTATATAGGAATGTAGTACCCATTTAATACCCATCCCTCCTTCCTAGTATTTCCTAATGTAGTTGATTTCTCTGCGGCTCTTTGAAAAAGTCTGCGTTCAATTATAGCTTTTTTAGTATTATCTCTGCAGCTTTTTTGCCTGAAAGAAGCATTCCGCCGAAGATAGGCCCCATACGTGGTGAACCATAGACGGCATTTGCACCCATACCTGAAACAATAAGACCAGGATAAACTTCTTTTGTATTTTCGACAACTGTTTTTTCTCCGATATCTGCACACATGGAACGTTCTTTTTCAAGATCACCACTTGGCGTATTAAGAGGACCTACTTTCTTTTTAACAATGTGACAGACTTCTGCTGCATGTCCTGTTGCATCGATACAATACTTCGCGCGAATTGAAATAGGATCAACATGTAGTCCTGCAATTTCTACGGCACTCCAATTAATGACAAAGCCATTGACTTTTTTCTTTTTAAGAAGTACATCTTCTACAGATATAGAATTAAAAATATGAGCGCCAGCATCTATTGCAGATGAACACAATTTTGTAATCGCCTCGATAGAATCGGCACTATAATACTCATCCCTTTCATCCTTCATTTTAATTTGTGCTTCATCTAAAATATGTTTCGAAGATTTTTGAACAACAATAAATGGAAATGTCATGCCCCCACCCCACATGCCCCCACCGATAGAGAGCTTTCTTTCAAATACAACGACTTTTTTACCAGCTTTTGACAAATATTTTGCTGCAGTAAGGCCAGCAGGACCCGCACCGGCAATTGCAACATCAACATCAAAGCAATCCTGAAATTCTTTTGAGAATCTTTCAAATATTTTTCTTGTTACAACAACATCGTCGATTACTATAATAACACCCCGTATTGACCGATAATTAAACTTGTATTATTAAACATACCGCTAATAATTTATACTAAATTTTCTTGTTATTGATTTGTGCTAACGATTAGGTGTGTTCAGCCTCAGGATGTTTTTTCTGTTATTAAAATTGCATATGAGGCGTTACCAGAGCGTTACGACCCTCGTATTTTTAACAGCTTTTATGAATCGTTTCCTCAAGGATTTCTGATCGCTGAAAAACACCATAAAATAATAGGTTTTCTTGTCGGCATAAAGACACATGATACAAGAGCAAAAATACTCATGCTTTCTGTCAATAACAATCATAGAAAACAAGGCATAGGCTCAGCGCTCATAACCAAATTTTTACAGGAAATGGTGTTGCAAAACATAAAACAAGTTGATCTTGAAGTCAGAACAAACAATAAAATTGCTATAACTTTTTATAAAAAACATGGATTTGATATAATAGAAACGATAGCGAGATTCTACCAAAACGGAGAAGACGCATATAGTATGAGACGGATTTTACGGCCGAATTAGTTCTTTTTCTTTGTCAGTCATAAACCGCATAGCCATCTGGTCAAGACGATTTACAATTTTTTCAAGTCCCACGTCGCTGTTGCTGTTTGAAAGGATGCCAGCAATATCTTTACTTAAGGTAAAAACCGCCAGTTTATGCTCCCGTTTAGACTTATGTATCTGATACGGAGTGATTTCTAACTTCTCATATGAATTAGATTCACATCCATTATTATTGCAGAGTTGCTCTAAATGTGTTCTCATTTGATAAAGAAACGTATGAAGTTGTATCAATTCATCCTTCTGCATTCTTTTTGCCCACCATTTTCCAAATACTATAAAGACTTTTTATATTTTTTCTATGCATGCATTATGCTATCATTGTTACTATCTGTATTTATCCTGACTCATTTAGAATCATTGAAAATCGGTTTTTGTTAAAACCTTGACAGATTTCGGCATTTTTACAACATTACCTAGTTTGATTCCAACGATTTCTTTTACGTTTTTATTGTTTGCAATGTCAAGTAACCGTTGGGTGACAATACCGTCAAAGACCACTGCTGAAATACTTTCTCCTCTTTTTATTTCATCTGTTAGTTCTCGAACTGGTATTTTCTTTAACTCCTTTCCACTCCCATCAAAAAGTACTGCTTTGAGAGATCCTGAAATCTCGTTAAGGATGATCTCATAATTTTTTTGTTTATTGGAGATAATCCGTTCCTCAGCTTTCTTTTTTTCTTTTGGTTTAGAGAAAAAATCTTTCTTTTCTTTTTTAGGTTTCTCTTCATCCTCTGTTTTCTTCTCTCCGATCTTTATATTATACATGTCCATATATTGTTCACATGGTATTTTGTTTTTCAGTGACTTCATAATAAGTTTTTGAGGGATTTCTTCGACTTCTCTTGTCTGTGGTGCTCTTGAGACAAAATCAATATCTGCAATCTGTAGGAGTTCTCTAAGAATAAGTTCGCCACCTCTATCTCCATCGACAAAAACAGTTGTGATTTTCTCCTTTGTTAAATCAACTACTGTTTTTGGGACGTTTGTTCCACCGACAGCAATCACATTTTTTATACCATATTTCAAAAGATTAAGAACGTCTCTTCTGCCCTCAACGATAATTACGGCATCGCTTTGTTCGATATTGGGTCCTGCTGGGCAATGATCAGCTCCAAAGTTTGTAATTTCTTCAACTTGAACGGCCTGCCGTACCGTATCTGCAATACTTTCCCCGTCAATTTTTCCTTTTTCAATTACTTCATTGAGGAGCGCTTTTGCTCTTTCTATCACATTTTTTCTTCTTGATACTCGTACATCTTCAACTTCGTCTACCTTAATTGTTGCTTTACAGGGACCAACTCTATCGATGCTTTCAAACGCTGCGGCAAGAATCACCGTCTCCACTTTATCAAGAGAAGTCGGAAGTGTTATTGTGCCTCCGCTCTTTCCGTTTTTTGATTCCAGTTCTACTTCTATTCTTCCAACACGTGCTGATCGTTGCAGTTCTCTAAGGTCCAATTCATCTCCAAGAAGACCTTCGGTTTGACCAAAAATTGCGCCTACGACGTCAGATTTTTCAATAACTCCGTCTGCTTTAATAGTAGCTTTAATCATATATTTTGTAGTTGATGGATCAATTACCATTATTTTCACCTCGTTTAATCAACTCTTTGAAAAAAGCACCCTGTGCCTGCCCTTAAGACAGACCATAGGTTTTTTACCTCATACATCCCTAATTTATGTACATCATTTTTGGGTAATTAATTATTTAAGTCTCAATATGAGAGTATATTAACTTTACTAAGTACTATTTTTCGTTAAGTTGATTTATTGGATACTATAATAGAAGTTTGCGTCATATTTAAATGTTGTGCTTAGTATTCAGTTTGCGGTTTTCATGAGTGAGAAGATATTCATCGGTGTAGCATGGCCATATGCGAATGGGTCGTTACATCTTGGACATATCGCGGGTTGTTATCTACCAGCAGATATCTTTGCAAGATACAATAGACTAAAAGGGAGAGATGTTT
>JAUWYM010000110.1 GCA_030615845.1 Thermoplasmatota archaeon
ACATCGAATTCGCAAAAGAGGAATTGAAGAGGTAATGAGAAAACCAGGGCGATCATGGAAGAATCAACCAAATTTCTTTTATGCTGCAACACTTAACGATGCAACACTAACTAGTGAAACAATAACTGGATGGGATACAAAATATGTTTCATGGGAATTTTTTAGAGATGTTCCTGAGGAAACACAGAAATGTGATATAGAGTTGAAAATTTTTGAAACTACAAAAAAACTGTTTTCTTCTATCGATGAAGAAATCGTAAGCATCAAATTAACATATGATTTTAAAACAGGCCGTTGGACCGGTGATGACTCCTTTAATGATGACGACGGCTATGGTCACTATATTGATGACAATTATGAGATTTGGTTTGATGTTCATATGAGCGATAACGATGGTGATGGCATTACATATTGGACAGAGAATAATATTTTAGGTACCGATCCTTTAGTTGATGACTCCAAACTTGATCCAGATAATGATGGTATTCCAACTACATGGGAGTGGAAATGGGGCTATGATCCACTTTCCTATGATAACCATTCAACTCTTGATCCTGATTTAGATGGCTTACAAAACACTGAAGAATACATGATGGAGAAATGGCTTGCAAATCCTTATCAACCTGAGATATACATCGAAGTGGACTTCATGAAGGGGAAATCATTTGGTCCAGATTACGTTTTCTGGGAGGAAGCTCAGCAATTGGTAATAGATAAATTCAGCCAACATAACTATGAAAAATTAAACTATTCCAACACAATATCAGTTCATTTTGATGATGGTTGTATGGGCGATGGAGGAGAATATTTGCCACATATCGGTCGCTATATAGATCAGGCAGAGGGTACAGTATCTGAGTTTTATAAGTACCACTTTGCAGATGAGCGAAAGGGCGTGTTCCGTTATCTAGTGATGGCATATGATGCAGGATGGTGCCATCCTCAGGATTATAAAGGCTGGAACGATGTCATGTGCATAGGTGCCTCTCAAAAATTTTTAACTGAAGGTTTCCGAGGTCGAAGCATATCTCCACGACTTCAACGATTAACACAATCTATTCAAGTAATGCATGAAGTTGGTCATAGTCTAAATCTCATGCCTGATCATAGTGAAGGTATTGATAATATTAGCTCTGATGCAGTTGATGTATGGAAAAATTATATGAGCTGCATGAGCTACTGGAAGATGTACCGGGCACTTCCCTCAATGCGTATACTCTATGGAAAAATCGACGGTCTCATATTAGATTACTCTGATGGCAGCCGTGATGAACCAGGATATCCTGATCGTGATGATTGGGGTCATATTGATCTTACCTTTTTCCAAACGCCTTCTCATCTGGTAGAAGGAATTGAGGTTTAGGGGGGAATAACCTTCCAGTAACTATAGAAAGTGCTTCATGTCCCCCTTCCACGCCATAAACAGGCTGTCCGACAATTAAGCAAGATGTGAGTATAAATAAATGGCATTAAAGGCATTTGGATTTTTTATTATGATATTCTCCATAATGTTGTTTTTCTTTTGCAGCTCTATCCATATCTTCTTCAAGTTAATTGCTGTACATACAAGGTTGAACTCTGTTTTTACTGTTTCCATACCTCTTGTATGGAACCCTCGTATGCCTTTATTTTCTTTGATGTCTCCGAATGCTGGTTCTACTGTTATAGCTCTTAATTTGTAGATTTCTTTTCCTTTCGTCGTATTCATTTTTTCATTCATTGCATTACGCTCTCTTTCATAAGGGAACGATTTGATGTACCTGATACCGTCTTTTTGTTTCGTGCACATTTTTTGTTGAGGACAAGCTTTACATTTTTGTCCCTTGTATATCCGTGCTGTTTTCTTTTTAGATTTATCATAGCGTTCTCCAAGAAATGTTACAGGTTTACCTGCTGGACAGGTGTATTCGTCGTTTTCTTGATCATATGTAAAGTGTTGTTTGTTGTAGGGAGAGATTTCTTTCTTTTTATTATCCGGTATATATCCATCAATCTTTTTATCATCTAAAAATTTTATATTGCCACTTTCATAGTAACTATTATCAAAACTCCATGGGATATTTTCAGGTAATGATCCAAGATTTTCTTCTGTCTGAATAACCTGAGGTTGTAGTTGTTCCACATCATTCTCATCTTTACTAACGTCATTCGCAAGGATAAAGCCTTTTCTATCTACAGTAATTTGAACATTATATGAAAACTCAATCCTTCCTTTTTTGTTTATCATAAACCGGCTTTCAGGATCAGTTATATTAACCTTCTTTAGTCCATGTTCTTTTAACTCATCATATGCTTGATTAAGTTTATCGTGAGTTTTGTCCTTAATACTACTTTGTGGGTTACATAGTACAATAGAGAATTATTGATATATGCATCCCAATACCTTAATGGGATGCAGAATGGTTTATTGGCGTGGATTATTCAAGTTAGGCGCTGGACTGAAACAATTATCTGGTTTTTTTAAACAGTTTTCCCACCATTGGGAAGGATGGTCTCGTAGTAACGAGACGAAGCATGCTGCCAGAATTTATTTGATGGGGATTATCCTTCCAGGTAAACGAAAAAATATGTCTAGCACATCAAGAAGGGTTCGTCTAGATCTGAATATAATACAACAGTTTTTAACAGATTCACCGTGGGATCCAATAGAAGTGACGAAAACCGTTATCCGTACGATATCCAGCAAGAATGCTAGTGAGAAAGGTGTTATAATTGTTGATGATACTGGTCAAAAAAAGAAGGGGCAGAAGTCTCCCGGTGTGAACCGTCAGTACTCTGGGACTCTTGGTAAGATAGGTAACTGTCAGATCGCTGTTGGATGTTGCTATAGTATTCCTAGAGAGGTCAGGAATGCAGATGCAGTTTATTGTCCAACCGGTATGCAATTGTATATACCAAAGGAATGGTTTGAAGATGAAAAAAGATGCAAAGAGGCAGGTATTCCTGATTATCTGGAGTTTCAAATGAAACCAGAGATTAGTTTGAATTTGATCAAACGAATACTTAAAGAAAAAGTTCCTCATCGTGCCATTACGGCGGATACAGCTTATGGCACAAATGGGAATTTCCGAAGAGAGCTGCGGGAGCAGGAAGAACTATATGTATTGGCAGTTAGTCCATCGGAAATTTCTATTGTTCCAGAGGATACATCTGTTATATCAGCAGAGACTAAATCAGAAGATGATACATCTCAAAAACATACAATGAAGTTTCCTAAGGGTGTTAAAACAAAGACTGCTGATATTGTTGCTGGAGAGATATCTGATGATGACTGGGAGGAGGTAGAATGGTCTGAAGGGACAAAGGGGAAGTTATCTGCGCAATTTACTCGGATGCGTGTACGTGTGACAAAATTTGGTAAACCTACAGATGAAACTGGATGGATGCTTTTTGAAAAAACAAAATACGGTGAACTAAAGGTGTATATGTGCTGGGGTCTTGACAATGCTTCGTTAGAGGAACTTGTCAGTATAGCTCATATCCGATGGACTATCGAACAGTGTTTCAAACAGATGAAAAGGGAACTTGGTTTGGATAAATTCGAAGGGCGGAAATGGAAAGAATGGCGTCATCATGCCGCCATGGTCATGCTTGCTTTCTGTTATCTGATGCTGCTTAGAGTTGAAGAAGCGTTACCCGGAGAAAAACTTCCCACCTTACCTCAAGCCGTAGGGAGATACTTCGTATCTATGTCAGGCAGGTATTTGAACGTAGATTAAAAATTCCTCCTGATGAGGCAGATGCTATCCTTGATGATATACCGTTTCTTGTCCCAGAATAGACGGAAATCTATTTTTTTTAACGCTCTTCTTATCTTTGAAATGAGATGATATGTCTGGTGTTTTGCTCAAGATAGTGTTTTTCATGTAAAATGTTGTTGTTTGGTGATTTTTAATGTGGAAAACCATCAAATTGCATACATTTGAGCTGAAAAACTTGGGCATAACGGCCAATTTTAAGAAAAACACTGGTCAACCCACAAAGTAGTATTAGGCATCTTACACATTACTCATAACTATTTGCACCCAGAGTCCCTTTGCTAGGATAGGTTATGTTGTCCATATCCATCATCGCTACTACAGGCTCATCAGCTAGTCTTACAATCTCCCTCTGCTTTCCCCGTTAGGGTTATACAAAGGGTCTTTACCATGTGGAATGGTATTGGCTGACCGAAAGACCTTCCCAGCTTTGATAAATGAGACCTTCCTATCATGTCGCATTCCATACACCGATGGGTCCAATAGGTGCATCAGGCTATTTCTTCCCCATTGATATTAGTCTTCGTCCCGTCGTATCAGACTCGACACCCATATAGTCCACCCAAGTGCTATAAAGGGCGGCTGCATAACGATGCAGCAACTTTCGCTTAATGCTACGGCCTGATAAGTTGCTTGC
>JAUWYM010000133.1 GCA_030615845.1 Thermoplasmatota archaeon
AAACATCAAGGTCACAACTGCAGCAGTTAATGCTACGTCTCTAAGGTTTTGGATACAGCAGGACGCTCCTGATGTTGAAATACTTGCTGTCGAGTCAGGAACGTATCTTTCATCTATCGTCATTGGTAGTAACATACAGGAATGTAACCTCTCAAAACACAATCTCTCCATTAATCCTGAAGATACATTAGACATCAGACTTACCTATACGCTTCCGACAGACACAAAACATTTTATAAAAACAATTCTGTATAATACGGCCTATCTCTCAATAACCTATGAAGAGGATGAGTTATATCGAGGAGAACATAACACCGAATCCAATTCAGTACGAATCCTTCTGCACAGGCCAACAGATACTCTTGTAAACATTGTCTATATTATCATTATATTTCTCCTCGTTGTCATCCTTATTGCTTCAACACTTTTGCTGATGAGAAAGCAACGGACAAAAGCAAAAAAATCAATTGTTGAATCCGAAGAGACACTTACTACAAAAAAAGCACTATTGCTGTCGCTTCTCAAAGACGTTGAAAAAAAGCATAGATCAAAAGATATTTCAGATGAGACCTACAACAAATTAAAAGAAGAATATAAACAGCAAGCAGTCGATGTTATGAAAAAACTAGAAGACATCAAAAAATAACCTAAAAATCAAAAAGACTAGGCTGTTTCACCTCTTGCTTTATCTCTTTCTTTTCATCTTTTTCAACATCTTTGGAAGCAGAAACTTTGATTTCGGCTTGTTTCTCATCTGTTTTTTCAGAATATTGCAGGATATCATTGAGTTTATGCAGATATTTTTCACCGAGAAGATATTTTATTTCACTTTCTGAAATATCCAGTCTTTTTTTCATTCGACAAGCAAAAGCCATATCAGTCTGAAATAAATATTTAAAATGTGGGAGTAAAAACTCTCTGCTTTTTTTATCTGAGTTATGACATAGTCCACCTATTTTTTTAGTGACAGAATCCCGCAGTATCCTTGTTGGTTTACTGCGTCCCAGCTCCTTCATCCATGTTGGCGCATAGTATTTAGGATTACTGTAATTATGGGTTTTTGCAGTAGATACACCTCCATTCATTACATCACAAGCATATGACCAAAACCCATAGTATTGTCTTCGAAAAACTCTCCCAAAAAACAGATCTGCTTTTGATAGCGCATCATAGCCTTTCACAAGATCATTTACATCAACGTATTCTCTAGGGAGATTTTCAGCCACCCATAGTAAAAACGTTTCAGGAGGCATATCAACACGGGAGATGCTTTCATTAATATTTTGAATATTTCTTGTCTTAAATACATCTCGTAATGCGTCAAAAATTATTTTCTCACGATTCCTATATCCTAAAACATCTAACGCCTGAATATCAACCTGCTTTCGGTTTAGACATATTGATTGCAAATCATTTACTGCAGATCGCACGTCTCCTTTGCATCTATCAGCAATTGTCTGCAAAAGCTTAAGATCAGCAAGAATATTTTCCTTTTTACATATATTTTTTAATAACTCCAGAACCTGAATTGAACTCACTTCATAATATGGAATCACGGTACATATCTGCTTTAAAACAGCACCGCTACCCTTTATAAGACTGTAATAGTCATTTACAATAAGGATGATGGGTTGATTTGTGATTTTTATAGTATCTACAATTGCTTTCTTACCACCTTTATCACTAAAATCACTCTCTGTCTTTGTTTTTTCAATTCTTTCATAAAGATTATCTGCCTCATCCAAAACAATAAGTTTTCTTCCACCTCTGCTTGATAGAATAAATCTGCCAAAGTCATCAAACGTTTCATTTACAGCACCTGATGTTGCTACTTTTTTGATTGTTTCTGCATTTCTTGCATCGGATGCGTTTAGTTCTATTACAACCCAGCCAAAATCATTTGCAAGAGCAAGAGCGCTGCTTGTCTTTCCAGTTCCTGGTTTACCTGATAAAATTACTGCTCGTTTCTTTGGAATTTCACCATTTTTCCACATATTCGCCCAGTTTCTAAGAGCAGTTACAGCACGCTCGTTTCCTACGATTTCATCAAGGCTTTTCGGCCTATATTTTTCTGTCCAATCCTCCATCTGTTACAGTGAAGAAGAGTTCTGTATTTAAATTTGTCTTGACATAAACTTTTTATCAAGTTGTCTCATATCTCTTCTTTCAAGCGGGGATGGCCCAGCCTGGCTACGGCGAAGGATTGCTAATCCTTTGATCTTACGATCACGGGAGTTCAAATCTCCCTCCCCGCGTTTCCATGTCCAAGTTTTCTACCAATATTTAAATATAATAACATTGATATAATTTCAAAGGGGGTATACTATTGAATAGTGATATAAGGGTTGTACCCTTATATCACGGTAAGAACAATTGACGTTGAAAGAGACATGATTTATTATCTATTTGATTGGGGAGATGGAACATATAGTGGTTGGGTTGGACCTTTTGAATCAGGTAAAAAGGCGAAAATAAGTCATATTTGGAATGAGAAAGGGACATATACTATCAGAGTAAAGGCAAAAGATAGTAGTGGAGCTCAGAGTGAATGGTCTGATTCGGTTGAAATACGTTTGCCATGGGGACAGAAGGTGTCAAAAACTAAACTTACTAGCTATATTGAAAAACAAATTGAGCGTTTTCCAAACTCAGAAAAAATATTCCTCCTGTCCTTCTTCAGTAAAATACTAGATATCAAAGCAACATATCTTGTGTCTCTTTATGAATAGTTCCCGTCCTTCAAATATTTAACCAATAACGTTTGGACAATCCCCGTTCAATTTATCGATTTTTTTTAAAATAATAAATAGATAGAAAGGTAGAAATACAACATATTAAATTTAAATATTGTTCCAAGTTGATTTATATCGAGGGGGAGCAATGTCAAATATTAGAGATAACACGTCATATGCAATAGTAAAAAACACAAAGAAACTGTCTATTTTATTGATACTGGTTATGCTGTTTTCCAGTGTGTTTAATATTGGAATTATTGCAGAGGAGGGTCGTAACTCGCCAATTATTATTGATAATGTTATCTCGCCAGATACTGCTATCGAAAGAGATGAAATAATAATCAATGTCTTTATCAAAAATGATGGTACTGAGAATATACCTGAAGGTGAAATTATCGATGTTTTCTTATTCGTTGACGATGAAGAACCTGCTGCTGCTCATAATTATACGTCAGAAGGACTTGATGTCGATGAGATACGGTCAGTAAATCTTAGCTGGCAAACAGAGCTTGGAGATTCACCTCAAAGGACTTTACAAATCATAGTTGAATATCATGACGATAATGACATGTGGATTGAATCTATCGAGATTATCGAACGAAATACTGATTTAATCTTTGATGGAGATATGGTCATTGATGGTCAACCTCGTGTTGGTCATCCTATTTCAATTAATGCTGTTGCAAAAAATATTGGACGGAGTACGACAGAAGAAATCAATGCAACTCTGTTTATCGCAGGGATGTTTTATCAAAGCATAATTATTGATGGGCTGTCAAAAGATGAAATATATAATTTGTCTTTTGAATGGATCCCTCAAAATTTTGGAACATATCTTGTCAATCTCTCTCTTGATCGAGATAAAGAAATCGATGAACAGGACGACTCTAACAACTATAACGAAACAGAGGTAAACGTTGACTTCGCACGAGTTTCTTGGTGGAATCCTAGCTGGCATTATAGAAAATTTTATCAAATAGATGGTACTGGAAATATCTCCATAGATATGAATTTCACAAAATCATTAGAGAATCTAGGTGTTACTGGGGAGATTTTTGAAAATAACATGATCGTCGTTATTG
>JAUWYM010000150.1 GCA_030615845.1 Thermoplasmatota archaeon
AAAGGGGAGGTTGACAAGAGCAATAAATGTGCAGATTTTCATCACATCTTTTACTATTTTTTTCTTCATCTCTCTACCTCTCTAGTGATATAATGTATCTTGCTAAACTTTGTCAATAACTGTATTTAAAAGTTTTGTGGAAAAATACCAAAATGAACAATTTACCATCTGTGACGAAAACAGTTCAAAAAAGGTGTAGATGACGTACAAAAAACATTAATCAAAGAAACATATTACATAGCGATTCAATGCACGATATTTGGATAGAAAAATACCGGCCAATAAAACTCGATGACATCGTAGGTCAAGAGTCTATTGTTGAACGATTAAAGGCATATGCAAAAACAAAAAACGTGCCTCATTTAATCTTTGCAGGACCTGCAGGAACCGGGAAAACAACATCAGCAATTGCTCGTGCAAGAGAAGTCTTTGGTGGAGAATTCTGGAAACAAAATTTCCATGAACTCAATGCAAGTGACGAACGAGGGATAGGAATTATCCGAGGTAAAATAAAGGATTTTGCACGAACAGCACCTATTGGAAAAACATCCTTTAAAATCATCTTTCTTGATGAAGCAGATTCCCTTACAACAGATGCACAAGCTGCGCTCAGGAGAACAATTGAAAGATATACGCACAACTGCCGATTTATACTTTCAGTAAACTATTCATCCAAAATTATTGAACCCATTCAATCAAGATGTGCTGTGTTTCGGTTTAAACCAATCAAAGCAGAGGATATCAAAAAATACATGCGTATGATTGCATCAAAAGAAAAACTGGAGATCACCCCAGATGGCCTTGAGACACTTATTTTTATCGCAAGAGGAGATATGAGAAAAGCGATAAACGTCCTTCAAGTCGGAGCATCTCTCAACAAAAAAATAACTGCAGAGCTGTTGCATGAAACCTCGTCTACAGCAAGACCAGAAGATGTAAAAACCCTCATCAACACTGCACTTGGCGGTAACTTTATGGCAGCGAGAAATCAACTATATGATCTCCTCATAAAATACGGGCTTTCAGGAGAAGATATTATTAGGCAGATGCATCGAATCATTTTCGATCTCACCATACCTGACGAAAATAAGGTGCAACTCATTGAAAAAACTGGTGAGACGGAGTTTCGACTTGTTGAAGGAAGCAATGAACACATACAACTTGAGTCGCTGCTCGCACAGTTTGTTCTAATGGGAAAGAAGCTACAGTAAATTATGTGTTTTTAAAAATTTTTCAACCACATCATTTAATTCATTTACTGTTTTCTCACCTACGCCGTACCAGATACGAACCATGGGTAAGTTTGCTTTAAGAATCAGTGTTAGATCAATTGGTGTACCACAGACAACAACATCACAATCAGAATTGTTTATGGTTTGCTCTAGCTCATGTATCTGTTTCTTGCCATATCCTATGGCTGGAAGAACATTTGTTAAGTGGGTGTATTTATCAAAGGTGTCGATAATTGAGCCGACAGCAAAGCTTCTTGGATCAATGATTTCCTTTGCACCATTCTTCTTTGCTGCAACCATGCCTGCACCATACTTCATACCACCATGGGTAACCGTTGGGCCATCCTCAATAACAAGTACTCTTTTACCATGAATCATCTCTGGATCCTCAGCTTCAACTGTAGAGATACCATCAATAATTTTCGCTGTAGGATTTATCTGTTTTACATTGTTTCGAACGGTTTCTATATCTTCTTTCTTGGCTGTATTGACTTTGTTGATGATGACAACATCAGCATCCCGTAT
Organism: Thermoplasmatota archaeon; assembly: GCA_030615845.1. GTDB lineage: Archaea > Thermoplasmatota > E2 > DHVEG-1 > DHVEG-1 > JAUWYM01. The sequence continues at coordinate 1,758 of JAUWYM010000150.1, forward strand.
GTTGAGTTCTCCAGGATAGTAGGAAATCTCATGTCCTGCTCGATGTGGATCTGCAATCGTTATAAGCAAATCCGGTTTAATGAATGAAAAATCATTATTGCCTCCATCCCAAATGATGACATCTGCTTCTTTTTCAGCTTCTCTTAAGATTTTTTCGTAATCAACTCCTGCATAGATGGCTCCATCCATATCGATGTATGGTTCGTATTCTTCCCGCTCCTCTATCGTGCAACGATAGGTATCAAGATCCTCATAACTTGCAAACCGTTGAACCGTCTGCAATGTTAAATCTTTGTCATACGGCATCGGATGTCGTATTGAGGCAACCCTGTGGCCTTTTTTTCTTAAGATTTCAAATATGGTTCTTGAAACCTGTGATTTACCACATCCTGTTCGAACTGCACACACTGCAATGACTGGTTTTTTTGAGGTCAGCATCGTGCTTTTTGGTCCTTGTAAAATAAAATCAGCACCTGCTGCATTTATCATTGCTGATTTATTCATTACATAGGAGTATGGCAAATCGCTATAGGCAAAAACAACTTGATCAACATTGTTTTCTTTTATCAGTTTAGTTATTTTTTCTTCATGATAAGTTGGTATACCGTTTGGATATAGCGGACCAGAGAGTTCTGATGGGTATTTTCTTCCTGCAATATCTGGTATTTGTGTCGCGGTAAATGCAACAACTTCATAGTTTTCATTGTTTCGAAAGTACACATTGAAGTTATGAAAATCTCTGCCTGCTGCACCCATGATAATTACTTTAGTTTTTCGCGTCAAGAATAGTCACCGTTTTGGCAGGTAACAGATAGTGCTTTATAGATTTTTCTTCAAAGGCAGTTGCTTAAGTATGTTTGTTTTTTCCATTAACTAAAAATAGCTTGTCCATAATTCTGAACTTGTAGAATCTGAAGATGTGAGGAATGTGAATAGAGAGGCTCTTCCGTTAATCATCGTTATTTTGATACCCCTTATTTTGGTGTCTCTGATATTGCTCTATTTCTATGGCTATGATGTGACGTTATATTTGAGAAAAATCGATGTTATCTATTATATCATCATCCTTCCTTTTGCTCTAGGTCTTTTTGCTGCATTACTAAAATGGAGAGAACCAAAATAGGTGTGTCCAATATGGTGGTACTAATGTCAATTATAAAAGAAAGTTATAAATACAGATAAACCGTTTCAAAAAATTGTTAGATGAGGTGCACGTAAAGATTCAAAACTGTAGTGGGTATTAGATTAATCTCGTTATAACATAGTGAGATGATGGGATGCATATACAGGATAGGAAAAAACTAAAGGAGGGACGTTTTGAAGAAACATAGTGCCAGTCATAAAACCTCCCGACTTTCCTCCAAAATCTTGAATATCTCAGAAATAGAACGGGCTGTAGACAGGATTTTATTTGGAAATAGAGATAAATTAACCCCTGATGTTAAAGACGTTAGAAAACAAAATCGTTCTGATATGATCGAAAAGATTTCCTCTATCGTTAGTGAAAAATCAAAAAGCAAAGAGTCTGCTGATAAGGAAAAGAAACCTCACGAATTCTCAAAGGAACAAAAGATTGAGGAAAAACCGTCTAAAATGAAAAATCTTGTAGTGAGTGGGGAGAGAGAGGATAAAAAACCATCTATTCATGAAAAAACTATTAAAAAAGATGCTGAGCAGGAAGAACCGTCTTTGAAAAATAAGGATTCAGGAGAATCCTCTGTTAGCGATATGTCTGGATCTTTTGATGGGTTGTTTGAGAAAAGTG
>JAUWYM010000036.1 GCA_030615845.1 Thermoplasmatota archaeon
GTTATCTCTTCTATGATGGAGGAATTTGGAGAGATAGCGCCAAGTGCCTCTACAGTTCTTATTCATGAACGAGATAAATACATAGCAAAAAAAATTCTTGATGAAAGCAAAAAAGGAAAGGTTGTCGCAGTCGTCGGTGCAGGACATATCAAAGGCATCAAAAAACATCTAGAAACAAAAAAATTTGATGTTGATTTAAAAAAGCTGGAGTATGTTCCTAAAAAACGTTTTAGCATCTTAAAAACCGTTGGCTATGCAGTACCTGTTGTTTTTGTCGCATTAATCGTCTATCTTTTTCTAACTGGAGGCTGGGGCCGAGCGGCAGATGCATTGTTATGGTGGTTTTTAATCAATGGCAGCTTGTCAGCACTTGGAACATTGATCGCACGAGGACATCCCCTTTCCATTCTCACCGCTTTTGTTGCAGCACCTCTTACTTCGTTAAATCCTGCGATTGCTGCCGGTTGGGTTGCCGGTTATGTGGAATTTAAGTTGAGAAAACCTGTTGTAAAAGATTTTCAGACTCTCAGTAAGATGGATAGCACAAAGGATTTCTTCAACAACAAAGTCATACGGCTTCTTATGGTCGTCGCACTTGCAAACTTGGGAAGTATGATTGGGACGTTTGTTGCATTGCCCTATATTATAAGTCTTGGATTTGGCTGAAATTGAAGTTGATTCTCAAAACATTCATAAGCCATAATATCAATTGAGGGTTGCATGCAGGAGAGAAGAAAAATCTATACATCATTTCATGAACTCTCACCGAGCGAATACATGTACTTTCCAAAAGGAACACTTGATGCAGGATCCCCAGGGAAATTTAGTCAAACAGAAATAACTCATCTTCTACTTGCAATGGGTGTTTTAACCATTGCTTTTTCCTTTGCATTTACCGGAAGTAGTCTCCGTTCTGGTTTTAATAATATACAAGCGCTACCGTTGGCACTCCCCATTTCTTTTTTAGGTATTTTAACTGCATTTTTTGTTCATGAACTATCCCATAAATTCATGGCACAAAAATATGGTCTCTGGTCAGAATTCAGAATGTATCCAAGATGGCTTCTTCTGTCATTATTTTTTGCAGTTTTCACAGGATTTGTATTTGCAGCACCTGGAGCAGTAATGTTTCGTGGTGAAACAAGAAACTTCGAAATGGGAAGAATAGCTGCCGCAGGGCCACTTGCAAATATAGTAATTGCAGCAATAACATACCTCCTGTATCGGTTTGTTTTCTTCGAAACACCATTCGGGAAGTTTTTAGGATTTATCTGCCTAATCAATGCTCTACTGGGAACATTTAACCTGCTTCCATTTGGATCATTTGATGGCATGAAAGTAATACGATGGAATGGAATAGTCTGGGCCGCATTATTTATTATTGCAATAGTTATGATGATTCTCATATTCCCAATTGCCCCCCTTTTTTAGGATGAAGCAGTACATTCAAAAAAGCTATCAAGAATATGATGCAAACGTATATATCACTCATATCTAATAGTTAATCCAGATGAAAACATTAGGAGTCTATACCGAGGATTTTTCTCTTTATCATGATATTTTAAAAACGTTAAAGAAACATAAATTAGCCTATGTTTTACTTTCCTCACCTAAAAATATCCCAAAAAGAATTGGAGTAGTATTAACGTCTAAAGCTGAGAGTCGGGAAATAAAAGCTCAAAAAATTGTTTCTGTCGATACCTTCGATACCGTTGATCATGCAGTAGATATGGCTTTGAAAAAATTAACTGGAAAGAAACTATACAAGTGGGTTTTTATCGGTATTGATCCTGGAGAACGCCCAGGGATTGCCGTCGTTGGCAACGATATGTTGCTGCAAAAAATCCAAGTGGAATCTCCTGAGGAAGTTGTTCATACGATACGGCGTTTTTTGAAATTATATCCATCCAAAGAAACATATATTCGAATAGGACATGGATCAATTCTTACACGAAATCGAATAATCAATTCACTTATTCCCTTGAATGTTCCCATTGAAATCGTTGATGAAACAAGTACAACTCCCTCCCATCAGATGGGGCGTTCAAAACGAGATGAAGAAGCAGCAGCAGTCATCGCATTATTACCAGGAGGAAGGGTGCAAACAACACTGCCGTTGAAACCTACCCGAGGAGCAATAAAAAATGTACAAAAACATAGTAGACATCTCACCGAAGGAAGATACACAATTTCAGAAAAAACTGCGTTACAAGTTTTAAAGGGAGAGATAAGTCTACTTGAAGCAATCGAAAAAGAAAAATCGAAAAACTAAACCCAAACGTTTATGAGCTACCCTCCTATGCATCCTAGGTAAGAGTAATGGAAAACAAATATGCTCTGATTAGCGTTTTTAACAAAGAAGGAATCGTTGATTTTGCAAAAGAGTTATCCAAACTTGGCGTCAGCATTATATCAACAGGAGGAACAGCCACTGTTTTACGAGATTCAGGAGTTGAAATCAAAGAAGTATCAGAAATAACAGGATTTCCTGAAATGCTTGATGGAAGGGTAAAAACCCTTCACCCCGTTGTTCACGCAGGGATACTTGCAAGAAGAAACGAAACTCTTCATACAGATGCACTCAAAAAACATAACATACATACAATAGATTTTGTCGTCTGTAATCTCTATCCTTTTGAAGAGACTATCCAAAAACCAAACGTTAGCATTGAGGAAGTTATAGAAAACATTGACATAGGTGGACCGACACTAATTAGAGCTGCTGCAAAGAACTACAAAGACGTGATAGTATTAACAAATCCCAGGAAGTATTCTGAAATCATTGAGATTATTAAATCAAATGAAGATGTAGGATTAGAACTTCGAAAAAAACTTGCAATTGAAGCATATTCTCACACAGCTCAATATGATGCAATAATATCACAGTATCTGAGAGGCAGATGGAGTGAGGACGTACTACCTGAAAATTATACAGTTACTATGAGGAAAATTCAAGATATGAGATACGGTGAAAATCCTCATCAAAAAGGCGCCTTCTATAAAGCACTTCCCATAGCTTCTGAACATTGTATATCAAATGCTAAACAACTGCAGGGAAAAGAACTCTCGTTTAATAACATCCTAGATTCAGATTGCACTATAGAATGCATAAAAGAATTTTTTGATTCAACTTGTGTGATTGTAAAACATGCCACTCCTTGCGGGGTTGCAAGTTCAAATAATTTATTGCAGGCTTGGAAGGATGCCTATGCAACAGACACCTATTCTCCATTTGGAGGCATTGTTGCATTTAATAGAGAAGTATCAAAAGAGGTTGCTGAAGAGATTTCTAACTATTTTTTAGAAGTAATAATCGCACCAATATTTAGTGAAGAATCATTATTAGTATTTGGGAAAAAGAAAAACCTACGACTTCTTGAGTTGAAAGGACTGGATGAAAAAATCAAAAGAAAAGGCGTAGACTACCGGAGTGTTGTCGGAGGATTTCTAGCTCAAGAAAGAGACGTCTGGCTTTCTGAGAAAAAGAGCTGGAAAATCGTTACAGAAAAAAAACCCTCACAGGAAGATATTGACTCTATGGAATTTGCAGTAAAATGTGTAAAGCACGTAAAATCCAACTCGGTTCTTTTTGTAAAAGATACTCGTACGGTAGCTATTGGTGGAGGCCAAACATCTCGGGTTGATGCCACATGGATTGCGACACATAAAGGAAAAGAAAACATCAAAGGATCAATAATGGCAAGTGATGCGTTTTTCCCATTCCGCGATGCAGTAGATGTTGCTGCAAAAGCAGGGGTAAAAGCAATCATTCAACCAGGTGGATCAATTAGAGACAAAGAAGTAATAGAAGCGGCTAATGAACATTGTATATCTATGGTTTTTTCAGGTCAGAGGTATTTCAGACATTAGAAAATAGTCTACTTCTTTTTAACGACGGTAGATATCACAATAACGATTAAAGCAGCTATCAGAAATATACAAATTATGGTACTTATCACTACGTAATTCATTCCAGTTTTTAGCTCCTGAACATCTTGATACAATCCTGGTCCTCCTTCCGTTTTATCATATATTGTCATAGTTACATTTTTTTGTTTTTCAAGCTCATAGTTTGATGACCTTATAATATAGGTTAGGCTGTAATCCCCAAGAGGAATATTGTTTGGAATGTCAAAGAGAATCTCAAATGTATTCTCATTTCCTTCATTTATAGTAGTCCAATAATAGGGGCTGATAGAGTACCAATCGTGCTGCATCCATTCAATTCCTGCCTCTATATACAATCTGACATTAAGGTCGGTGTTGCCTGTATTTACCGCTGTAAGATTTACTATGCTTTTTGCCCCTCGTTCAAGTAGAATATGATTTTCTGTACTAATGTCAAAGTCAGGATAGGCAAAATCATCACCAGAAGCGATTAAATCATTTTCCAAAGTACTATAATATCCATCGTATCTGTAACTCATAAGAATTGGATCATCTTTAAAAAGATCATATATATCTGGACTTATTTCCAGTAATTCATCTTCAGTTAGATTAATGTCACTATAATAATCATCATAATACCAATAATAACCTATGTTTGAATAAAATGAAATGTCAGAGAAGATTTTCTCTTTAATTCTATCTTTTGCGATACAGAAAACGTTCACACGTGCGTAGGTTTCACCGACATCAGAAGCAGCTGTAATCTTAAGAGGATAATAAAGAAAACTTGTTTTAAATCTATAAATTATAGGATTAATACTATGTTCGTCTTGTGTTGTATTAATAATATCAAAAACAAAATATGAAATATTATCGTTTAGATATTCTTCTACAGTACTTTGAAATCCAGATGAAAAAGTTATATTCGCAAGACCTGATGATGCAGCAAAATCCGTAGCCCAATTACTAAAGTTTGATACATCAATAATTTTTACTATAGTGATATCATGAGCACCCAACGTATCATGGAAGGTTACTTCAACAGTAGCGCTTGGAGCATTTACTTCATCATCACCACCGAGTTTTCCCCGATGATAATTCCAATTTTGCAGTAACTTTTCATTCACAATTTCCTGAAGTTTTGTAAACGAATCAAAGCTTCCTTCTGTTACATTAGTAGGATTTGAAGGTAACGGAATAATACGAAGAACTTTTGTAGATTCCGAGCTTTGAATATCTACCGAAAGAATAAGTACCTCTTCTGTACCATTCCATGCAACGATAGCATTCTGAGCTTTTTCTTGTATATAAATCTGAGGTGGCCCTACTATACCACCATCTCCACAAGCAGCTGGAAAAACAAGCAACATCACCAGCATTAAAATTATAACAAAGCCATTTTTTTTATTCATGTTACGTCTCTAACAATTAACCTTTTTCTATTATTTAAAATGTTAGAAAATGATTGGGATTTCCCAAACGTTTTAAACAGTAGACCCCTATTTATCATTATATGAGATTCGAAGTGAAAATTAGAGACGGCCCTGCTAGAATCGGAGAACTCTTAATTGAAGATAAAACAGTTGTTACTCCGAATATATTTTTTGTAAATACATCTAGGTTTAAAGCACCTAATTTTGCTGATATTCTGATAACAAATGATAATCTGAAAACAGAAAAAACAACACTTAGTATCGGTAATGGAGCATTTTCATCGGTAACTGATAAAGTCAGGGGAGAATTATCAGTTAGTAATTATTTGATTTATCCTAAGGATTTGCCAAAAGAATTGCACTTACGTTCAGTAAAATACAACAAAAACAAGAATGCAGCTTGTTGTATAATCCCTGCAAAAAAAGAAGTCGTAGATGATATTTTAAAAGAAAATTACGCAACGCTGTTTATCGTTGCAAATGCAATTCAACTGTTCTTTCAACAATCAAAATTTGTTGAATTTATTACAGAATTAAGAGATAAAATAGGCTATCAAAAAACGATATATCTTCCCAGCATTGGTGATCCATCTAGTTTTGCATTACTTTCGTATTTGGGAGTTGATTTTTTCGATTCAACCTCAGCGATAATGGCTGCAAGAAATGATACTTTACTTTTTTCAAATGGCTATTACAATAAGAACGATTTACATGAAATACCATGCAGTTGTCCATCCTGCAGTAAGATAAAAGAAAAACCTACAGAGATGAGTTCTTCAGAGATGCTACAACATAACTATTGTGCCTTATTTAATGAAATAAAACAAGTAAGAAACGCAATTTTTTTTGGTAATTTACGTGAGTTGGTTGAAACCAGAGTAGCAGCTAGTCCAACACTTGCAGCGATGTTGAAAATATTGGATCAAAATCATTATGATTTCTTAGAGGAAAGAATACCGATAACGCGTAAAAATCAACTGATCTCTACAACAAAACATTCTTTAGAACGACCTGAAATAAGACGATTTCAAGAGAGGGTTTTAACAAGATATGAAAAACCAAGTTGTACAAAAATACTTCTTCTTCTCCCCTGCTCTGCAAAAAAACCATATTCTTATTCAAAGACCCATAAACTGTTCAGAGAGAGATTATTCAGTTTAAAAAATCCATATATCGTTCACGAAGTAATAATCACCTCACCATTGGGAATTGTACCAAGGGAGCTAGAGTTAACATATCCTGCATCTCGATATGACATAGCTGTTACGGGAAGTTGGGATGAAGATGAAAAAAAGATGATACAAACCCTTCTCCAGCGGTATTTAGAAACCAGCGACTACGACAAAACAATTGTCCATGTCCCTCAAGCCATTCAAGATTTTATTGTTGATCTTCTAAAAAATCCAATAATCACTTGTATAGATACACCCACCTCAAAAGAGTCGCTAGATGAGCTATCCAACGTTCTTACAAAAGAAACAAGTCGATATGAGCAAGTAGACCCATCAAAAAGAATATATGAAAATATGAAAGCTCTTACATCATATCAGTTCGGCAAAAAACCTGCTGAAAAACTTCTAAAAAACTGTAAAATAAGAGGGAAATATCCTTATCAAAAAATAATGCATAATAACAAACAACTAGGAATGCTAACTAAAGAACGAGGGTTGACTTCTCTCACCTTAGATGGAGCGGAAAAAATAGCTGCATCTCACAAATACTGGGTGGAAATATATGATGATTTCACACTTGTTGGATCTGTCTTTGCACCGGGAGTAAAAGATGCAGACAAGCTCGTTAGAGTCGGTGACGAAGTAGTTGTCGTAAAAAAGGGGACAGTATGCGGGGTTGGCGTAGCCCAGATGAATGGAAAAGAAATGAAGGAATTAAACCATGGAGAGGCAGTAAAAATCAGGCATCGATGCTAATGTTTTTCATAGGTTGTTTTTCACCACAATACGGGCAAGAATATATTTGTATATCTTGAAATAATTCACTTCCTTCCGCCCAAATAGATACCTGCTCTCCACAGTTTCTACATTTGAATTTAATGTTTTCAGATTTCTGTTCAGGAATTTCTTCAACTACTATAGATGGGGATGAAGATATCTTCCCAACAGTTCCACAATCAGGACAGGTGAGTGTAAATGGTTTTTTGTTGTTATGTTT
>JAUWYM010000160.1 GCA_030615845.1 Thermoplasmatota archaeon
TTTTGACTAGTCTTTTGCATCCCGATCCCTAAAGGATGCAATTGACTATGTCTTCAAAAAAATAATTACACAAAGCAGTTTTCGTATCAAATGCATTACATCTTTGAAATATAACATAAAGTTGGGTTTCTGTTTTCCCAGTGTGTCAAATGGTTGACTGCCATAATTGTGACCTGGATAGACAATCAAATGATCTGCGAGAGACATAATTTTTTCGTGAAGTGTGCTAAACATCTGAGCAAGATTTCCCCCAGATAAATCTGTTCTTCCACAATCTCCAATAAATAACGTATCACCGGTTAATACTGCTTCATTATCAACGATTATACAGATGCCGCCCGGGGTGTGCCCTGGTGTTAATAAGAAATCAAGACATATATCTCCAAGTTGTAATCGATTGCCATCTGAAACTGTGATATCAACGTCGATACCCAATTTTGCCCCATCAGATTCCGAAGCAACAATCTTTGATAAAGGAAGAGATTCTTTTATTCTCTGGCAATCACTTGAATGGTCACTATGATAATGAGTAATTATGATATATTCTAGTTCTAGATTTTTGGATGATATGAACTCAAGCGCTTTAGATGCATCATAACCAGGATCAACAATAGCAGCTTTCTCTTCAATTGGACAATAAATAACGTAACTAAAGTTGTCCAATCCCACCTTAATTTGTTTGATAACCATAATATTCACTAACTATCACGAATGCGAATTTAATAAAAAAATTGTACGCCGTCTGCCGGACTCGAACCGGCGACCACTCGGTTAACAGCCGAGAGCTCCACCAACTGAGCTAAGACGGCACGTATGTTGGACAACTGAATTGCCGTTTTGTATTAAAATATTTTGTAGGAATGATATTCCATAAACAAATCTTAAATATTCCTCTCAAATGCATCATAGACTATGGAATATAAAAGATTTGATAATAAGGTAATTGTAAGACTTGATAAGGCGGAAGAAATTGTAGAGACTCTAAAACAACTCTGCACAAAACTCAATATCAAACTGGGAACAATTTCAGGCATCGGAGCAACAGATAAGGCAATCATTGGTCTTTTTGATATGAGGACTAAAAAATATCATTCAAAAGAACTTCTAGGAGATCACGAAATTGCGCCACTTCATGGTAACATTTCAACAATGAATGGTGAGACGTATCTTCATTTACATGCGAATTTATGTAATGCAGAACACAAATCTTTCGGTGGTCATTTAAATTCAGCTGTTGTTAGTGCAACATTTGAAGGTGTAATTGAAATAATCAATGGTGAAATTGACAGAAAGTTTGATGAAAATATTCAATTGAACCTGCTCACGTTTTAGCTTACTATTTCAACGATAAAATATGTGATGATAATTTCAGGGACAAGAGTAATACGAACACTTCAATAATCAAAATTAAACACCAGAGAACACTTGCGTACTCTATACTTTTGTTTATTATGTTGCCAATGCTTCCAGCAGTTCCAAGGATTGCAAAAAGGATCATTGCGATACTGTAGAGAAGTAAGATATCTGATTTTTTACCTACATATTTAGCACCAAGGGGAACCGATACGATAATGCCAGCAATAAACGAGAAAACAAGGAGCCACGTTAAAAAAATAATATTATCCAGACCAATAAATATTGAAATATAAGCTAAAAATGGAAGAGCAGTCACAAAGCAGAGTAAGAGAGACAAAACCTTGCCTTTTACGATTGTTTCGTTTGTTAGTGGAAGATTTCGTAGGATCCACATCGTTTTTTCTTCGTTTAAAAACAGATTGAGAGAGGGAAATACAGACGTATAAATGACAACAATATATAACCCTAAAAAGACAAACATATCCGGGAGAAACTCTCCAGCATATTCTTTAAGAGATTCTGGAATTAAGAGATCTGTTCCATAGATGGCAAGATACCCAGTAAAAATTGCTGTTGATATCGATGTAAAGATAAAGCTAAAGAGAAGTCTATCTCGCCATAAAACAGTTATTTCGCGATGAAAAAGTGTTGGGAGCACATCTCGAATTTTCACCTGTGCCTTTTCTTTAATTCGTTCCTTTCTTTTAACAAACTGATATGAAGGCATCGCATGTCGTAGGCTCCAGGAAAGATGAAGCACTGCCAAAGGAAGTGTTAACGCAATGAAAAGCATGTTTTGAGAAAACCAGTAGCATCCCAACAGAATGATAGTGGGGAGAAGTCGATAGCGTAGTGATGAGAAGAAATGCACGGCAACTGAACATCCTAACAAAATTCCGATAATAACGCCTACACTAAAAAGAAGAAATTCTACTGGGTAAGTGATGTCAACTCCAAGGAAAGAGAGCGAGACAAGATACAAACCTGAAAACGACATCCATACTCCAATGTTGATTACAAATATTGCAAAAAATATCTCAACGATAGTTCTTGTTTGAGAGACTTGAGTGGAGAATGGATATGACAGGTATGGTGAATTGACAAAATGCGTGTGAAAATCAGCGGTGGATTTCATAAAAAAGATAAAAAACAGCCCATAGAACACATCAAGGAGATTCACATCGGCCTCGGTTTTCATCAAAAAGAGGGTGAGAAAAGCAAACATAACAATTGAAAACACCACCATTGACGAAAAGAAAAAATAGAGAATAGGCGACTGCTTTATCTTATGAAAAAGACCTCTCCGAATATAGGTAAGTGTTGCCTTGAATGTCTCAAGCATGAACTTCATCCTTATAATGAAAATAAGCAGTAATTACCTTTCTCCCACGTTTTCTTTTGTTTATAAATACAATGTTCCCCAAATTATGAACTGTGGGAACAAGTTCTTTAAATACTAAAGAGTTAATCGGACAATTCATGTTTCTTTCCACCTGAAATACATGACAGAACGTTTGAAAAATATATCTTTGGCGTAGCGGAACAATCTGTAGCGGAACAATCTAGTACGCTTATGACAACGGAAACAGAAATGCTTTTATAATCCTCTTCATTTATTATATTGATTTAGATATAAAATGAATCTAGGTGAAATAATTGAAACAGGGGTTGTTATATCTATAGCAACTCTCTTACTTATTCCTATAAGTGCCTTAGCTGTCGGAGACGATGATGTAGAACTTATTATTAGAGGAGGTTATGGTGTTCATTTTATTGTTAAAAAAGAATTTGGAGTAGAGGTACTCGCAAACTTTACTGTCTACGGCAGA
>JAUWYM010000028.1 GCA_030615845.1 Thermoplasmatota archaeon
CACTTTCCGGAGAACCCACTCTTTATCCAAAACTTGGAGAACTCTTTGAGCTCTGTCACAGACGAGGAATTACTACATTTCTCGTAACCAATGGAACAGCACCAAAGGTTCTAGAAACATTAGATCCCCTCCCCACACAGCTGTAGGTCTCAGTTGTTGCACCAAACAAAGAAGTATATAAAAAAATCTGTTCACCATTGATTTCCGATGGTTGGGAGAAAATAAACCAAACCCTAGAACTACTACCATCACTGGATACCCGCACGGTGATACGCCATACCTTGGTACAGGGTTGGAATATGGATGAAAAATATATTGAACAATACGCAAAATTAGATAAAAAGGCATCACCATTGTTTATCGAACCGAAAGGCTATGTGTTTGTTGGATATTCAAGAAAACGAATGACTCTTTCAAACATGCCGTCTCATAAACAGGTAAAATATTTTGGAGAAAAACTTGCAGAATTTATAGGATATGAAACAAGTATGGAAAAATCTGACTCAAGAGTTGTCCTTCTTACGAGAGATCCAAAAAAACAAACAATTAAAAACTAACGACTGCACAAACATCCAGAAAAAAAGAAAATAGGGTAAAAACTTAGGCGTATTTCCCTCGTATTTTACGTCTGTCTACTTTTACTCCGCTTGGTGAGATAATCATAAGGTTATTGCCGATCCCTGCGATATCTCCATCGATATCTTTTGCCATTTTCTTCAATTCATTTGTTATTCTTTTCAGAATAACTTCTTCATCAGAAATCGGTGAAAAATCAAGAATTAAGACATTACCGCCATAGACATAATTTGATATTTCTTTAATATCTTCATATCGCTGAATTTCACCAACAGCGATATGCATTGTGGCAGAAGAGGTCTCACTTGTTTTTGTTTCGACATATTTTTCAAGATCTACATATCCCTTTGTTAAACCTGTTTTTTTCTCACCAAAAATTTTACTTGCTATTCCCATAATAACACGCTTCTCCTAATTTTAACCATTATTCTAAAATATATATCGCTTTATAAACATTTGGCACGAATTTATAATCATTTGAATAGTATATAAACATTTGATTATACGTATCCATTTATGTCACTGTCTTTCCATTTTAGTTCTAGTTTTAACAACTCAAGCACTGATTCAAACGTCACCTTGTCGATTTCATTACTGAGAAATTTGTCCCCTTTGTTTTATAAAGTGGTTGTTGTTATGAAATTGGAGGCCTGGGGAGGAACTATGGCTAAATGTAAGAAATGTGGTGTGAAATTAAATTTTTCAAATAATTTTGGAGGTATATGTGAAGAGTGTTATGACAAGAGACTCAGAAAAAAAGGAAACCGGTAAATTCGACGCCTATACGGTGAAGAACTGGCTTGGACACGAAGAAATACAGACAACAGAGAATTACATCAGGTATGCAGAACAATACTACAACCAGCTTCCGGTGGATTGGATTGGCTGTGCCCTCAAACCACAAAATCATTTGGGAGGAAAGCACAGCGAAAAGGTTAATAAGGAGAAAACCAACAGAACGCCATTTTCGGGCCTGTTGACAAGATTTTCTCCGAGAAGCGAGTATGGGCCTGCTGAGAGGCACACTGTTTAACAGGAGAAAAACCTGGTAAAACCTTTTATGGATTTATGTGTATTAATTAAAGTGGTCATCCTTTCGTTTAAAATATAGAATAATTCCTATTGCAATGATTAAAAATACTAGTTCAAAACCTGGAGTTTTATCAGATTCCCCCTCATCAAATCCTCTAATTCCACTTGTGTCAAGATCTACTTGTGTTGTTTCAGATTCAGTCCATTCAACACCAGGATAATTTTGAACATTTATAACAAAATGATATTGTATTTTTGTTGCATCATAATGCATTAATTGGATTTTCTTCTCATATGCACCATCGCCTTTATCATCCATAGATTCATTAAAACCATCTGTATAAAGAGAATCATCTTTATATTCATCTACAACTAAATATACTGCTTTTGCATAAACAAAATATTCGACATCTGCAGTAAACGTAACTTCATCAAGCGGCTTTGGTGTTACTGGGGCTAATTGTATATTTCTCATAACTGGTACAGCAATTGAATTTGATGCGCTTAATAACAGACCGATTAGTAATAAACTGGTTATGATTATTTTTCTACTTTTATTTTTCATTTGTTATCTCCTCATAGAATGGATCATAATACGTTCTCAATTATTAAACTGTTCCTATGTATCACAAAAAAATATTTAAAAAGTGGGCCTGCTGAGATTTGAACTCAAGTCTATGGCTCCCGAAGCCACAAGGATGCCAAGCTACCCCACAGGCCCAGATTTACAAAACAAAAAATAGAAAATGTAATAAGATGTTTTTGGTAAAAACTGTTTATTTCAGCTTTTTCAGAAGCTTACCAAATTCATCGTATTTTTTCGTAAGAATATTTATTGATTCTTTAAGAGCATCTTTGGCACTTAGTGAACCATCTGTTTCAAAGCTAAATGTCATCGTACTTGAATCTCTTTTTATTGTGATAAAATCAGCTTTTACTTTATCGATATATGATTCTAGAACAGGAAGTTTTGTGATATACTTCATTTCAAGTTTATTTGCTTTCAGCTCAACAATATCTTTTGGAAGTTCTTTGATGAAATCTTTTACCTCCTCCATTCTCTTCTTATCAACTTCAATGGAGACATCCATCATATATGTTGGCGCTAGAACTGTCTGCCATTTCGCATGATCTCTTGCCATCCCAAGAACTGCCTCAACTTCAAGTATGATCCTCTGACCTTTTGCAAGCTCTGCAATCGGGATCTTGTCTTCTTTTATAGCAAAGCTTTCATGCTCAGGCTGCAGATCTCCAGAATAAACAATGCCTTCCTCCTCTTTACTTAACGTATAACGAACCGTACAACTCGGGCATCCTTTACCTTTGCATTTACAATCCTTCCGAAAGGTTAATAATCGCAGATCCGTCGGTATCGGAATCAATCCAAGGCGATGAGCAATAATTTCATCAAAAAGCGGGCTCGTGTTATCATAGATAATAACCTCATCAATAGCAAGTTTCGGAAGTTCAGAGAGCATGACTCTCCGTAGGGCATTAACAAAATAGACATCGGTCCCCTCAATTTTTAAGACGCCTTTATTTCCTTTCAACTCTATTGTTTTAACCTTCATGTGTTCACCTCAGATACGTCTCCCTCGTTTGCCACCTTTAGCTTTTGTACCGTCATGTGGATGTGGCGTCACATCTTCAATGGTACCAATCCGAATACCTGCTCGTACAAGTGAACGTATAGCAGTCTGAGCACTACGGCCAGGAGAACCGCCTTTCTTTCCACCCTTCCCTCTAATACGTACGTTCACACTGTCAAATCCTTTCTCCATAACTGCTTCAGCTACTGTCTGAGCAACCTTCATAGCAGCATACGGTGATCCTTCATCTTTTGCAGATTTAGTCACCATTCCACCTGAGACCCGTGCAACGGTTTCAGCACCAGTTAAATCAGTTATTGTAATGATGATGTTATTAAAAGAAGAATAAATATGTGCGATACCTTTTCTTCCCATGTTTATCTCGCTCCTTTTTTCTTGTTCGTTTCTTTTGCATTCTTATTTCCTGTTTCAGATTTTTTCACCGGTTCTGTTCTCTCTTCAGCTGGTTTTTCTTCTTCTGCCTTGGAAGGTGGTTCTGGTTTTTCCTCCTTGGCAGGTTTCTCTTGCTTAGTGCTCTTAGATTGTTCAGCTGGCTCAGTGGTTTCTTTTTCAACTGCAGGTTTTTCTTTTGTTGTTTCTTCTGTTATTTTTTCACCTGCATCGGTTTTTTCTTCTTTCGCTGACTCAATATCTTCTTTTTTTCCCTCTTTTGTTTTCTCCTCTTTTCTGTCAGATGCTTCTTTTGATTCAGACGGTTCTTCTGCTTTTTCTTCTTTAACTGCAGTAACACCTGTTTTATACATATCGATCTTTGGTCGTGCAGGATGCGACAGCTCATTTAAAGGAGATATACCTGTATACCCTATCTTGTTTTCCTCATCTTTTATAACCATATAGCTTGGTATCGTTACCTTTCTCTCCCCTATTGCAATATGTCCATGGTTGATAAGCTGCCGGGAATGATCTGGAGTTGTTGAAATACCTTTCAGATACACAAGCGTCTGTAACCGTCGAGAAAGCACAGACTCTGTTTCAAGCGCAAGGACATCATCAAGAGAAGAACCAGCAGATAAAATACCCATTCTTGTAAGATGCAGAAGTAACTGATCACTCTCCTTTTTTACTTGCGGGTCTTCTTTTGCCCCCATCTTTGCAAGTAACTCCCTTGCATGACCCCTGTATTTCCCAAGATATGTCTTTGCCTTCCACACCTCTTTATGATTCTTAAGCCCATATTTTTTCATTAATTCCCGTTCAGATTTAATACGATCTTCTTTCCACGGATGAAACGGGGTGGTGTATTTTTTCCTTGGAAACTTTGGACTACCCATCAAAAATCACTCCTAGATTCTCTTCTTAGACACGCCAAGCGCGAGTCCTTTCCGATTGTTTGCCCTAGTGCGCTGTCCTCTTACAGACAAACCTGATTCATGTCTAATCCCTCGATAGGACCGTATCATCTTAAGTAAATTTACATCATCTCGCAGACGCAGATCCACCTCTGAACTTATCAAATGAATATCATTTCCTGTGTCTATATCCTTACGATGATTAAGCATCCACCCTGGAGCAGTGTTATGTATATTTTCTAAAACTTCTTTTATTTTTTCGATTTGTGCGTCGGTTAATTTTCCTATCTTCACTTTTTTATCAATTCGTGTTGCATCGGCAATGAGAACAGCCATGTGACGTCCTATTCCTTTTATTTGAGCAAGCCCCATAACAACATTTTTCTCACCATCTATATCTGTATTGGCGATTCGAACGATATATTGAAAATCTTCGTCTTTTTTTTCAGGAGGTTTTTCCAGATCTTTTTTAGGCTCAGTTTTTATTGGTTTTTCTTCTATTAGCTGTGATTCTTCCCGTTCAGTTTTTTCTTCTTTTATCTCTGAAGTTTCAACCTTTTCTCCTTGTTTTTCAGATTCTTCTTCCTCAGATTTACCTTCAGGTTCTTCAATGATTTTTTCTTTTTCAGTTGGTGTTTCTAAAACAGGTTTCTCCGCTTTTTCAATGCCAGGTTTTTCTTCTCCTTTTTCTGAAGTTTCAACATTTTCTCCTTGTTTTTCAGATTCTTCTTCCTCAGATTTACCTTCAGGTTCTTCAATGATTTCTTCTTTTTCAGTTGGTGTTTCTAAAACAGGTTTCTCCACTTTTTCAATGCCAGGTTTTTTTTCTCCTTTTTCTGAAGCCTCAACAACGTCTTCCCCTTTTTGCTCTTCAGAAATGCCCTCATCTGGTTTTATCTTAGATGCTGGTTGCGGCTTTGCTAGAGGTTCTTCTTTTTGTTCTTTAGGTGTATCTTCGGCTTTTTCTTCTTTTTGCTTTTTTTTATCTGTCACGTCTATACCCCAATTTAATTATAGGATCATCTAGATCATCTATTATTGTATTTTTTATCTTATAATACATAAGAAAGTGTTGCCATTAATAAAAAGCTTCTATTTAAGCGTTTAGGGAGATTTTAGGAGGGGCATAAAAAAGTGGGGAGAAACAACGGCAAGATCGCCATGGATGTTGATAGTAGTAATAAGTATAGGAGTAGCAATAATAGCTGTCATTATATATATCTTTATAAGAAAGATTATTTTTGAAAATGATTGATGTAAAGGAAGGTAAAACAACATAAATGTAATATAATATATTCCTCATTGAACTGTCTTAATATGTCAAAAACTACATGGACTAAAATAGAAGAGATACTATCTGGAAACAAAAAAGATAAAGAGGTCCATCTGCGTGGTTGGATCTATAGAACAAGAAGTAGTGGAAATATCGTATTCATAACAATGAGAGATGCCACTGGAATATTACAAGCAACAGTAAAAAAAGGCAATCTTCCGGACAGTGAATTTGAAGATGGAAAAAAAGCGCTCATTGAATCATCCATAGAATTAACAGGGAAAGTAAAAGAAGACAAACGTGCGCCAGGTGGATATGAACTTCAGGTTACAAAACTTAATGTAATTAATTTTGCAGAGCCATTTCCTATCGTTAAAGATCAAAGCCCTGAGTTTTTACTTGACCAACGACATCTTTGGTTGCGTTCAAGAAAGCTTGCATCCATTCTAAAAATACGATCTACTGTTGTTGGCGCTATTCATACGTTTTTCAGAGACAGAGGCTTTTATGAATTTGATGCTCCAGTCCTACAACCAAATCAATGTGAAGGTGGCTCTACGCTCTTTGAAGTGAAGTATTATAACGATAAGACTTACCTTTCACAATCATGGCAACTGTATGCTGAGGCAGGAATATTCTCACTTGAAAAAATCTATAATATGGGGCCAACCTTTCGTGCTGAAAAATCAAAGACCTCCAGGCATTTGTCAGAATTTTGGATGGCTGAGATGGAAGCAGCGTGGATGGATCTTCATGATATTGTAGAAGTTGGAAAGGATGAAATACGTTTTATTCTCAAACAAATCTTGAAAAACAATAAGAATGAATTAGAAATTTTAGAGCAGGATTACAAAAAATTAAAACAAATCTCAGAATCAGAGTTTCCTACAATTACTTATACAGAAGCAATTAATATATTAAACGAAAAAGAAGGTATGAATATTAAATGGGGTAAGGATCTGAGAACCCTGGAAGAAAACAAGCTTGCAGATTATTTTAATACACCTGTTGCAGTAACCAATTATCCTGTAGAAATAATGGCGTTTTATAAACCAAGGGATCCAAAAGATCCGAAAACCGCGCTTTGTTTTGATATGATTGCCCCAGAGGGCTATGGAGAAATCATTGGTGGTTCTCAAAGAAATCTTGATGTAGAAGATATGAAAAAGCGGCTTAAGGCAATGGGTGAACCGGTTGAAAATTACAAGTGGTATTTTGATTTGAGACGGTTTGGTTCTGTACCGCATGCAGGCTATGGTCTTGGTGTTGAACGAGTGGTTGCATGGATCTGTGGTATTGACAATATTAAAGACACCATTCCGTTTCCAAGAACACTGCTTCGTTTCAGACCCTAAAGGTAAGTTTTTATGGACATACGAGCTCATGTATGTATATCTGGCCGTGTTCAAGGCGTGTTTTATAGATCTACTACGAGAGATAGGGCAGAACAACTTGGTTTAACAGGGTGGGTGAGAAATACATCTGATGGGAAGGTTGAGGCAATATTTGAAGGAGAAGAAACTGCTATAAAAGATATGATTGCCTGGTGTCATAAAGGTCCACGATCTGCCGATGTCTCTGATGTTACGGTAGAGTATCAAAAATTCCTGGGAGAATTTGAAGAGTTTTGTATTACATATTAACGGTTACAGCTCATGAGCTGCTTGGTGAAGAAGAAAGTGAAAACATGGATGTTTTCACAGTTATTCTTGGAAAGCACCAACCCATTTATGAATAACCATCTACTTTTTTTAAAAACTTCATGAATGCATTGACCATAATTTCATTACGATCAACAAAAATAATGCTATCAAACTTGTTTTCAAACTCTCGTGCTACATTTATCATAGCTCTTGCAGCATCGGCAGGTGCTACACCACCAACGCCAGTCCCCATCCCTGGAATGGCAATACGTTTGATTTTTAGCTGTTCAGCAAGTGTTAAGGCAGCAGAGGTCGCTTTTGCTACGTTTTCCACAGGAATTCTCATCGCAGGTTTTTCCATTGTCGGAGCATGAATAACAAAGGTACACGGAAGCATTCCTGCAGTTGTTGCAACAGCTGAACCGACAACAATGGGTGCTTTTGCAACTGCTTCTTGTTCAATGATTGCTCCCCCAACGCGTTTTAACGCCCCGGCAACACCTCCACCCATATATCCAAAAGAATTCGCAGGATTAACAATGGCATCACAACAAACTTTTGTGATATCACCAGTTTTTACATCGAGAGACATATACATCTATTTCTTCTTTTTT
>JAUWYM010000175.1 GCA_030615845.1 Thermoplasmatota archaeon
GGTTTCCTGTTCCATCAAACACCCTTCCAAGCATGTCTTTTGAAACACCAAGCTTCATGGTTTCTCCAATAAAACGCGCTGATGTTTTATCTGTATCCAGCCCTTTTGTACCTTCAAACACTTGAACAACAGCTTTATCCATAAATGCTTCAAGAACCGTACCTGTTCGTTCTTCACCAAACGATGTCTTGATTTTTACAACCTCATTATAGGCAACATCCTTAATACCCTCGACAATAATCAGAGGACCAGCTACTTCAGAAACACTTGTATATTCAATGTCTTTATTGCTCAAATCTTTTCACCTCCTTCTATAAGAGAGTTGATTTCCTTTTCAAACTCTTTCTCCACTTCAGAAAATCTTTTTTCAAATTCTTTATTTGGAACGGTACCCATCCGTGCAAGGCTCTCACGGGATTTCATCGCAATAATATCATCAATGTGAACGTTTTTTGCAACAGCTTCAAGTATTTTATCTGAATACTTAAGCATCAGCCGCAACATCTCATACTGTTTCTTACTAGGGCAATAGGTATCCACCTCGTGAAAAGCACTTTGTTGAAGGAAATCCTCACGAATCATTCTCGCGCTTTCTAACATTGCTCTTTCTCTTGGAGGAAGTGCATCGGGACCCACAAGTTTTACAATTTCTTGGAGTTCTGATTCATTCTGAAGAATTGCCATTGCTTTATTTCGAAGTTTCAGCCAACTTTCTCCAATTTCTTTATGCCACCAACTACTGATTTCATCAAGATGCAGTGAATATGATTTTAACCAATTAATGGATGGAAAATGTCTCCTGTCTGCAAGATCGGCATCAAGTGCCCAAAAGACTTTTACGATACGAAGTGTGTTCTGAGCAACAGGTTCAGAAAAATCCCCGCCAGGAGGAGATACTGCTCCTATAACAGAGACTGATCCTTCCTTGTCTTTTGAACCTAAGAGTTTCACTCTTCCTGATCTTTCATAAAACTCAGCGAGTCTTGAAGCAAGATATGCTGGAAATCCTTCTTCACCAGGCATCTCTTCAAGTCTTCCTGAAATTTCTCTCATGGCTTCTGCAAGACGTGAGGTACTATCTGCCATAAGAGCAACATCATATCCCATATCTCGATAATATTCTGCAATAGTGATTCCCGTATAGACACTTGCATCACGTGCAGCAACTGGCATATTTGAAGTGTTTGCGATAAGAACAGTACGATTCATCAACGGCTCACCGGATTTTGGATCCTCCAGTTCAGGGAACTCACGTAACACATCAGTCATTTCATTTCCACGTTCACCACAACCCACATAGACGACGACTTGCGCGTCACTCCACTTCGCTAGGGAATGAAGCATCACAGTTTTCCCCGTCCCAAATCCTCCTGGTATTGCAGCGGTACCGCCTTTGGCGACTGGGAAAAACGTGTCGATAACACGCTGCCCAGTAATGAGTGGCAATGATGGATCGTATTTTTTTGCAACAGGCCTTGGCTTTCTCACTGGCCATCGTTGAAGCATTTGAAGTTTCGTATCACCTTTGTCTGTTGAAACAATTGCAATATCGTCGGTGACGATGTAGTCGCCCTCTTTTTCAACTTTTAAAAGCTTACCACTTACATCTGGAGGAACAATGATTTTATGTGTGATAATTGAGGTTTCTCTCACCTCTCCAATAACATCGCAGCCTTCTACCTTATCCCCTGCTTTAGCAGTTGGTTTAAAATGCCATTTCTTTTTTCTATCAAGCGCGGTGGCTTCGACGCCACGTTTTATAAAATCACCGGTTGCTTTGTAGATGTCTCGGAGCGGTCGTTGAATACCATCATAAATATTTGTAAGTAGCCCGGGCCCTAGTTCTACAGATAGAGGCATCCCTGTAGAAACTACTTTTTCACCTGGTTTTAACCCGTTGGTATCTTCATAAACCTGAATGATGGCATTATCTTCATTGAGACGGATGATTTCGCCGATGAGATTTTCCTCTCCGACTTTTACCACGTCATACATTTTTGCTCCTCGCATACCATCTGCTTCGATGACAGGTCCAGAGATTCTAATTATTCTTCCTTCTTGTATTTTTTTAGACATTATGTGTTGCCTCCAAATTTTATTTTTCTTTACTTATTTCAACTCCAACTGCTTTTTTTATTAAATGTGAAACAAAGTCTACATGGTCTTTTATTCTTCCTTTTTTATCAGGTATTTCAAGTATTATAGGGATGTTATTTTGTAGTCGAAAATCCTTTAGTTCTCTCTTTAGATCTTCTGCAACTTTTTCAGTGATAAATACAATTCCAACATCATCTCTTTCAGAGATTTCACTCCAAAGGTTCCTTGTGTCTTTATCAGAAACATATGTTTCTTTTATCCCAGCAAGCTGCAGGCCAACTGCAGTGTCTTTATCGCAAAGAGCTGCGATTTTCATCAGGCTGCCTCCTTGATGAGAAAACCTTTTATCATCTCTGAAGGAAGATGTTCATCGACACCTTTTGCAATGATTTTTAAGTTTTTTATTTCAAATTCTTTTGATACAAGAAATCGAATAGTTGGTCCAATGGTGACGTAATTTTGTGTGGAAATATCTTTTATCTGTTTCAAAAATACACGATCAAGTGCATTCTCCAGGGCTTGTACTGATTGTTCTTTGTTGTAGTCTTCTATTGAATCTTTTAATTCGTTGTAGTACGATGTTCCTTCAAGACTAGAGATCACCTGTGAAACAGAGTCAACTTCAGCGATTTCTTTGTATTTCCACGATGCTATTTCCCTTCCATCGCCAAGGAAAAGTTTCATGCAGGATTGTTCATCATAACCAAGTTGTTTTGCTCGAAGGACATTTTTTATGTTCCGTATATCTATCATAGTTTTAACGAATCTTTGTTTTGCCTGTTC